>DYLI01000149.1 GCA_020722165.1 Halothiobacillus neapolitanus
CCGTACACGTTGAGCGTTTGTTGGAAGTAGCCGGGGCGGCCTTCGGGGCTGATAAAGTCGCGTAGGGTGGTTCCACCTTGCTCTATCGAGCGGACGAGCAGGGTTTTGATGTGGTCGACGAGGCTTTGATAGTCAGCAAGTGTCAGGCTGTGGCATGGGCGGCGCGGGTCGATGCAGCTTAGAAAGAGTGCTTCACTGGCGTAGATATTGCCGATGCCGACCACGATATGTGCGTTCATCAAGCTGGGCTTGATCGCAGTTTTTCGTGCGGCAAGGAGGCTGTGCAGCATTTCGCCGTTGAACGCATCATCCAGTGGCTCGATGCCAAGCTTGCTGAGTAAAGGGTGTTGCGCGGCTGGGGCTTCGGTCCAAAGTACCGCACCAAAGCGGCGCGGGTCATGCAGGCGCAAGCTCAGCCCGTTTTCGAGTTCGCATTCAAGATGGTCATGTTTGAGGCATGGCGTTCCGCGTTCGATCAAGCGCAGACTGCCGGACATGCCAAGGTGCAGAATCAGGCTGCCATGTTCAAAATGCACCAAAATGTATTTTGCGCGGCGTTCGATGCTTTTAGCCGCTTGATGATGGAGTTTTTGCGCAAGATCAGCATCCATGGGCCAGCGCAACTTGGGCTGATAGATGTGGGTGTGGAGAATTTTTTGATTCAATAGATGCGGTTCGATGCCGCGTTTGGTGGTTTCAACTTCGGGGAGTTCGGGCATGGATGATGGCCTTGGAATGAATTTTAGCCACAGAGAACACAGAGTACGCAGAGATTTTTTGTAGGAGGGAATGTATCCCCGATGAGCGCTTAATGAAGATTCTTCGCGGAAAACTCTGTTCTTAAAATAAACATATCCAACTTGGGTCAATGTATTTTCAAGTTGTAATTCATAGCGTTGGCTTGATGCAATTCTCGGTGAACTCTGTGTTCTCTGTGGCTAATTTTTAGGGAGTTAGGTTTCAACTATGGTGATAGGTCGGTTTGCGCCCACACCGAGTGGTGGGCTGCATTTTGGGTCATTGGTCGCTGCTTTGGCGAGTTTTTTAAGTGCACGACGGCAGAGTGGGCGCTGGCTGGTGCGTATGGAGGATGTGGATGCGCCGCGATGCGTGCCGGGGGCGGATGGGCAGATTCTGCGCCAGCTTGAGCTGTACGGGCTGCATTGGGATGGTGAGGTGGTGTATCAGTCGCAGCGTTCTGAGGCTTACCGTGCCGCGCGGGATGCCTTGCTTGAAGGGGGTTTGGCGTATGCCTGCCAGTGTTCGCGGGTGCAGGTGCGTACAGCGGCAATTCATTTTGGTAGTGAGGGGGCGATTTATCCGGGGACGTGTCGTGGCTTGGGTTTGCACGCCGAGGTAGGTTTGGCGGTGCGTCTGGATGCGCAGCGGGTGCAAGGTACTGATTCAGTGCGCTTTGTGGATGGGTTGCATGGTGTGATTGAGCATGATGTGGCCGCAGACTTGGGTGATTTTGTGCTTTGGCGGGTGGAGGATTTTGCCGCCTATCATTTGGCGGTGGTGGTAGATGACGCTTGGCAGGGCGTAACCGAGGTGGTGCGCGGCAGTGATTTGCTGGATTCCACGCCCCGGCAGATTTTGTTGCAGCGTGCGTTGGGCCTGCCGACGCCGAGCTATGCGCATGTACCTCTGGCTTTGGCGGCTAACGGGCAGAAGTTGTCAAAGCAGAATCTGGCACCGTGTTTGCCTATCAAGTCTCCGGGTGAGGACGTGTGGGATGCACTGGTTTTTTTGGGCGAGAAGCCGCCGCTTGATTTGTGTGGAGCCAAGCCAACAGAGCAGCTGCATTGGGCATTATCTCAGTAGGAGCTGCTTCATCGCGCCGAGGACGATGCTCCTACAAAGAAGGGCGCTCAATTTTTAGAATGGGGACGGCGGCTGCGGTGTTTGCACCTTCGCGCACAATGAACAGGTTTTTCCCATCGTTGCTGTAGCTTAGACCTTCATACTGGCGTGCGCCGGGCAGGTGGATGATCTGCGGTGTGCCTTGTAGAGCTTCAAGCCAGCTTTGTTGCGGGTTGCGCGGGTAGATGTAGATGTGCGCGTAGCTCAATACGGCGACTTCGCTGCGGTCGGGGGCGAAGGCCATATCGACGGGTTGGTGTGTGAAGGGCAGCACGCGCAGGTCGCCGGGTTCGCTGCTTTCGACGGGAGCATCGAGCGACGAAATACTACCGAGTAGACGCAGCATTTGGCTGCTGTTGCGCCCATTTGGCAATTCGGCGCGATACAACTGTGGTTTATCGTCGCGTTTGCTGAGGAGGTAAATGGCGTTGTCATGTTCATCAATGGCGATGGCTTCGGCATCGCGCGCGCCATCGGGATAGCGCAATTCCAGCGTCCATGCCGGTTTTTGGGTCATTTTTGCGGTAATTATTTCTGGCTCTTTGACGGCGTGTAGGCGTATGCCGCGCTTGCGCTTGGCGCGATTGTCGCCAATGTCGGCGATCAGTAGGTAGCTTGTCCCCTTGCGGCGGAAATGGCTTATGGCCTCCCAATCGTAGGGCTTCACGCCCTCCAGCCACAGTTCGCCGTGGAGCTTGCCTTGGGCATCGACGGCAAAGAGCACCGGCTCGGTAGGCATCGGGTCAAAAAAATTGCGACTGTCGTTATGTGTCCAGAACAGGCTGGAGTGCAGCGTGGATTGCGTCAGTCCGCTGGCTTCGTCAATTTTGATGAATTCAGCTGTGGGAATGGTCGCGCCGCTCGGCATGGCGTGGCAGGCGTTAAGCAGGGCGACGCAAGTTAGCAACAAGATGTAGATTGCATGTGGCATAAATAAAAAAGCGCGGAACGAGCCGCGCTTGAAAAAAGTGTTTGAAGGAGGATTACAGCTTGCCAGCTTCGCTTGCAAGGTAGTCCGCCACGCCTTGTGGATCTGCCTTCATGCCCTTGTCGCCGCCTTTCCAGCCTGCGGGGCAGACTTCGCCGTGTTGTTCGGTGAATTGAAGCGCGTCGATCATGCGGATCATTTCGTCGATATTGCGGCCGAGTGGCAGGTCGTTGACCACTTGATGACGCACAATGCCGCTCTTATCGATCAGGAATGAGCCACGGAAGGCGACATTGCCGTCGGGGGTTTCTACATCGTAGGCTTTGCAAATGGCGTGATTCATGTCGGCCACCAAGGTGTAGCGCACTTGACCAATGCCGCCCTTGTCGATGGGGGTGTTGCGCCAGGCGTTGTGGGTGAAGTGCGAGTCGATGGACACGCCGATCACTTCGACATTGCGCTTGGTGAATTCTTCAATGCGATGATCGAATGCGATCAATTCAGAAGGGCAAACAAAGGTGAAGTCCAGTGGGTAGAAAAAAACTACCGCGTACTTGCCTTTGATGGCATCAGAGAAGTGATAGCTATCGACAATTTCGCCATTGCCAAGCACGGCGGCAGCGGTGAAGTTAGGTGCCTGACGGCCTACGAGTACGCCCAT
>DYLI01000014.1:0-10039 GCA_020722165.1 Halothiobacillus neapolitanus
CCTACGACCCCTACGTCCCGAACGTAGTGCTCTACCAGACTGAGCCACACTCCGACAAGTGTTTGACCATTAATGCGAACGCTTAATGATCCCTCTCGACCGCGAAGCGAGCAATGCTCTCTAGGGCTGCGCGGTGCGGAGAGGCGGGAAGGATGGCGAGGGCGCTTATCGCGTGTTCCACCTCGTTCATCGCAAGGCGTGTAGTATATGCAAGCGATCCGGCGCTGGCAATCACGGCCAAAACTTCGATTAAGTGTTCCGCGCCGCCGCGTTCAATGGCGATGCGGATGACGCTAGCTTGTTCGGGCGTAGCGTGACGCATGGCGTGAATCAGTGGCAGCGTGGGTTTGCCTTCGGCGAGGTCGTCGCCGACATTTTTGCCGAGCACGGCTGGGTCTGCATCGTAGTCGAGCACGTCGTCCATCAGTTGAAAGGCATTGCCTAGGTGCATGCCGTAGGCGGCGAGAGCCTCTTCAGCTTCGGGGGTTGCACCCGCGAGCACGCCACCCAGGCGACCGGCAGCGGAAAAAAGCTGCGCGGTCTTGCAGCGGATGATGTTCATGTACGCGTCTTCAGCGGTGTCGGGGTCGTTGCAGTTCATGAGTTGCATGACTTCACCTTCGGCAATGATATTGGTGGTGTCGGCCAGAATGTCCATGATGCGCAAACTGCCCAGACGACTCATCATTTGAAACGCGCGCGAATAGAGAAAGTCGCCGACCAGGACGCTGGCGGCATTGCCAAACAGGGCGTTCGCCGTTTGGCGGCCACGGCGCATGTCGGATTCATCCACCACGTCATCATGCAGCAGGGTGGCGGTGTGTATGAATTCAATCACTGCGGCCAGCGCATGGTGTTGTTCGCCGTCATAACCTGCCGCGCGAGCCGCGAGCAGATGCAGCATTGGGCGTAAACGTTTGCCGCCGCCATGAATGATGTAGCTTGAAAGCTGGCGAACGAGAACGACCTCGGAATGTAAGCTGTGCTCAATCAATTGATTGACGAGGTGCATGTCGTGCGCGGCGACTTGGCGCACTTGTTCAAAGTTCATGGGCTTGGCGTTGTGTTGGGTGACTTGGGGGTATTGCTGGTTGATGCTAGGGAAAGCAGGGATAAGGTGTCAAGTCGTAACGCGGAAGTTAAGGATCATCGTCCGCCACTCTGAAACTTAATGCTTGATTATGTTTGACTTGTACTTGAGCGGGGCATACAATCCGCGCCCTTTAATACGTTTGAATATTTTGGAGCACACCATCATGTATGCAGTGATCGTGACAGGCGGTAAGCAATACCGCGTTGAGCAAGGTGAATACCTGCGCGTCGAGAGCCTTGCCGTCGATGTGGGCTCGACCTTTGATATCGATCAGGTGCTGATGGTGGCTGATGGGTCTGAATTCAAGGTCGGCGCACCGTTGGTTGAGGGCGCAAAAGTGTCTGCTGAGGTGTTGAGCCACGGCCGTCACAAGAAAATCGAGATTCTGAAATTCCGTCGCCGTAAGCATCATATGAAGCATATGGGGCATCGTCAGAATTACACCGAAATCCTGATTACAAGCATCTCTGCTTAATCGATATAGAGGCTAACAAGACATGGCACACAAGAAAGCGGCGGGTAGTACCCGCAACGGACGCGATTCAGAATCCAAGCGCCTTGGCGTGAAATTGTACGGTGGCCAGGCAGCCACGGCAGGCAATATCATCGTGCGCCAGCGTGGTACCCAGTTCCACCCCGGTCGTAACGTGGGTTGTGGCAAGGATTACACCCTGTTCGCTCTGATCGATGGCACCATTCAGTTCGATATCAAAGGTCCGAAAAACCGTCGTTATGTGAGTGTTGTTTCAGCCTGATGATGGGTTGATGCGTCGCGCACTTTTTAGCCCCGCTTGGTCGGGGCTTTGTTTGTTTTGGGCGGGGTGAAAAAATGAAATTTGTTGACGAAGCGCGTATTTACGTCAAAGCCGGTGATGGTGGTAATGGCGTGGCCAGTTTTCGCCGTGAAAAATTCATCCCCATGGGTGGGCCGGATGGCGGCGACGGTGGCGATGGCGGCAGCGTGTATGTGGTCGGGCATCCTGATCTCAACACTTTGGCGGATTTCCGTTTTCAGCGCCGTTTTGACGCGCAGCGCGGTAAAAATGGTGCCGGGCGCAATATGACCGGATATAAAGGCGAGAATCTGGATATTCCCGTGCCAGTCGGCACCATGATTTACGATGCCGACACCGAGGAGTTGATCGGTGACGTGGTTGAGGCCGGGCAGCGCGTGCTGGTGGCGCGCGGTGGATTCCACGGCCTCGGCAACACGCGCTTCAAAAGCTCGACCAACCGTGCACCACGCCAAACCACGCATGGTTCGGAAGGTGATGAACGCGAGCTGCACATGGAGCTGAAAGTATTGGCCGATGTCGGCTTGTTGGGTCTGCCGAATGCGGGCAAGTCCACGCTGATTCGCGCCATTTCTGCCGCACGTCCCAAGGTGGCGGATTATCCGTTTACCACCTTGCACCCGAATTTGGGCGTGGTCAGCGTCGAGGCGCACCGCAGCTTTGTGGTGGCCGATATTCCGGGGCTGATTGAAGGCGCGGCGGAAGGCGCGGGCTTGGGCATTCAGTTCCTCAAACATCTTTCGCGCACCGGGCTGTTGCTGCATGTGCTGGATGTCGCGCCACTCAACCCTGATGAAGATCCGGTGCATAACGCCAAAGTGATTATTGCCGAGGTGGAGAAATTCAGCGAGGAGCTACTGGATCGTCCGCGCTGGTTGGTGCTCAATAAGCTCGACCTGTTGCCAGAAGACGAAAGAGAAGCACGTTGTCAGGCGGTTATCGACGGTCTGGCCTGGGATGGCCCGGTATTCCGCGTCAGCGCGATTTCCGGCGACGGTACGCGCGATTTGATTTTCCGCATCATGGGTTTTCTGGAAGAAAGCCGTGAGGCGGCGCGGCGTGCTGAGGCTTTGGCCAATGCCCCTCTGTCTACAGCGGTGAACGCGCTACACGCAGCGAGCGAAAACCCGATTTCATCTGCCGAGTAAGTTCTGCGTATGAGCAATAACGTGCGTACTTCAATCAGCCATACCACGCGCTGGGTAGTCAAGATCGGTAGCGCCATGGTGACGCGTGGCGGTCAAGGTGTTGATTTGCAAGCGATTGACCGCTGGGCGGCGCAAGTCCACGCCTTGCGTGCTGCGGGTAAAGAAGTGGTGATTGTGACCTCCGGCGCGGTGGCCGAAGGTATGTTGCGCCTAGGGTGGAGTACACGCCCGACGGCCTTGCATGAATTGCAAGCGGCGGCGGCGGTGGGGCAAATGGGCTTGGCGCAGGCGTATGAAAGCGTGTTTCAGCGCCATGCCATGCGCACTGCGCAGATTTTGCTTACTCATGATGATTTGTCGCATCGCGTGCGGTATTTGAATGCACGCAGCACGCTGCGCACCTTGCTTTTGCATGATGTGATTCCGGTGGTCAACGAAAACGATACGGTGGCCACTGAAGAAATCCGCTTTGGCGACAATGATACCCTGGCCGCATTGGTCGCCAATCTGGTCGAGGCCGATGTGTTGGTGATTTTGACCGATCAGCAAGGCCTGTACACCGCCGACCCGCGCAAAGATGCGTCGGCGCGCCTATTGTCGGAAGTGCGTGCGAGTGACCCGGCTTTGGCAGGCATGGCATCTTCTGAGGGCGGCGCATTAGGGCGCGGTGGCATGGCGACCAAGGTGCGCGCCGCGCAGCGCGCCGCGCGTTCCGGTGCGGCGACGCTGATCGCTTCTGGCAGTGAGTTGGACGTTTTAACCCGATTGGCGAGTGGCGAGGAGCTGGGTACGGTCTTCTTGCCCGATCAGGCGCCACTTGTCGCGCGCAAGCAATGGCTAGCCAGCCAGCTGCATGTCGCCGGGCGCTTGCACATTGATGCCGGCGCGGCAAGGGTGCTGCGTGAACAGGGGCGTAGTCTTTTGCCTGTGGGTGTGAGGGGCGTGGAAGGCCAGTTTCAACGTGGCGATTTGGTGGCGGTTCTCGCGCCGGATGGTGCCGAGGTTGCGCGTGGCCTGGCCAATTACGGCGCAGAGGATGCGCGCAAGATTCAAGGCCAACCCAGCCACGCCCTGCCAGCCTTGCTGGGCTATGAAGACGAGCCCGAGCTTATTCACCGGGATAATCTGGTGCTGATTTGAATTGAGCTGATTTGAATAAAAACGCCGCGATCTGCGGCGTTTTCTCATGATTGAGAGCAAAATCGTCAAACTGCGTTTAGAGCTGGACTTCAATCTGTTCAATCACTCGCCGCGCCTTGGCGCGCGCTGCATCCACATCGTCGCCAAGTGCCAAGGCCACGCCTAAACGACGGCTGCCATGCAGTTCAGGCTTACCAAACAGGCGCATCTGGGTATCGGGCTCGGCTAAAGCCTGCTCCAATCCACCAAAACGCACATTCGCGCTCTCGCCTTCGACCAGCAAGGCGCAGGACGCTGCGGCGCCGCGTGTGCGGATATTCGGAATCGGCAGGCCAAGAATGGCGCGCACATGCAGAGCGAATTCGGACAGGTCTTGCGAGATGAGCGTCACGAGGCCGGTGTCGTGCGGGCGCGGCGAGACTTCGGAAAACCACACCATGTCACCTTTAACGAACAGCTCGACGCCAAACAGGCCGTAGCCGCCAAGTGCAGAAGTAATGGCTGCGGCAATGCGTTCGGCTTCAGCCAAGGCGACGGTGCTCATGGGCTGCGGCTGCCAGGACTCGCGGTAATCACCTTTGATTTGTAGGTGGCCGATGGGTGGGCAGAATGAGGTGCCATCACGGTGGCGCACGGTCAGCAGGGTGATTTCGTAGTCGAAGTCGATAAAACCCTCGACAACCACGCGCCCCTTGCCCGCCCGACCGCCTTCCTGCGCATAGACCCACGCCGGGGCAATATCCTCCAAGGTGCGCAACAGGCTTTGCCCTTTGCCGGAGGAGGACATGATCGGCTTGACCACGCAGGGTAGGTTGAGGGCTTCGATGGCGGCGCGGTAGTCGGTTTCGTTGTCGGCGAAGCGATAGAGTGAGGTCGGCAGGCCAAGTTCTTCAGCGGCGAGGCGGCGGATGCCTTCGCGGTTCATGGTCAGAAAGGCGGCGCGCGCGGTCGGGATGACGCGCCAGCCTTCCTGCTCCATTTCAAGCAACGTCAGCGTGGCAATGGCTTCGATTTCCGGCACGATTAAATCGGGTTTTTCCTGTTCAATCAGCGCGCGCAATGCCGTCGCGTCGAGCATGTCGATCACATGATTGCGATGCGCCACCTGCATGGCGGGGGCATTGGCATAGCGATCGACTGCAATCACTTCGATACCCAAGCGCTGTGCTTCAATGGCGACCTCCTTGCCCAGTTCACCGGAGCCGAGCAGCATCAGGCGGGTGGCGGCGGGGCACAATGCCGTGCCGAGGACGATGCGCTCCATCATGAACCCTCTGATGAGCGATTAAGCGCGCGCCAGCCAATATCTCGGCGGTAGAAGCCGCCTTCAAATTGGATATGGCTTGCCGCCGCATAGGCATGTTGCTGGGCTTCGTGCGTCGTTGCACCAAGTGCAGTGACACAGAGAACGCGCCCGCCGGAGGTGATAACCGCTCCCTCCGCATTCAGCGCCGTGCCCGCATGGAAAACCTTGCTGTGACTGGGTAAGGGTATATCCAGTCCATGAATGACATCCCCTAGGCGCGGGCTGGCCGGGTAATTGGCTGCGGCCATGACCACGCCGAGTGCCACGCGGGCATCCCAGGCGGCACCGACTTGATCGAGCTTGCCGTCGATGCCCGCTTCGAGCAAATCCAGCAAATCAGATTGCAAGCGCAGCATGATCGGCTGGGTTTCCGGGTCGCCGAAACGACAGTTGAACTCTAGCACCTTGGGGTTGCCCAGCGTGTCGATCATGATGCCCGCGTAGAGGAAACCGGTGTAGGGCAGGCCGTCCAGCGCCATGCCTTGCACGGTCGGCTCCAGCACTTCGCCCATGATGCGTGCTTCAAGCTCCGGCGTGACCACCGGGGCGGGCGAGTAGGCTCCCATGCCGCCGGTATTTGGCCCCAGATCGCCATCGTCGCGGCGTTTGTGGTCTTGGCTGGTCGCCATGGAAAGGATGTTTTTGCCGTCCACCATGCAGATAATGCTGGCTTCTTCGCCGTCGAGAAATTCTTCGATGACCACGCGCGCGCCTGCTTGACCGAACTGGCCGCCGAGCATGTCGCGCACGGCAGCTTCGGCTTCGGCGTGGGTCATGGCGACGACCACGCCCTTGCCCGCTGCGAGGCCGTCGGCCTTGATAACGATGGGCGCGCCGTGATCGCTCAGGTAATCCAGCGCGGGTTGCAGCTCGGTAAATACGCGGTATTCGGCGGTGGGAATGCGGTGGCGGGCGAGGAAGTCCTTGGCAAAGGCCTTGGAGCTTTCCAGTTGTGCCGCATCACGAGTCGGGCCAAAGATGCGCAAGCCTCCGTCGCGGAAGCTATCGACTACGCCAGCGGCCAGCGGTGCTTCCGGGCCGACCACGGTCAGGTCGATGGCATTGTCCTTGGCGAAGGAGAACAATGCAGAAATGTCGGTGGCGCTAATGGCGACGTTGGTACATTTGGCTTCATGCGCCGTGCCGGCATTGCCAGGGGCGACAAAAACCTGGCTGATGCGGGGTGATTGGGCGAGCTTCCAAGCGAACGCGTGTTCACGCCCACCAGAGCCGATGACTAAAATTTTCATTTTTATATCCTTTTAAGTGTGGTTTTAGGTATTGTACGGTACGTACGGTAGATGTTCTGTCGTGCTGCTTGGTCAAATCAATCAGGAGTAAAGGTATTATGAGCTTACTTAAAGAGTTCAAAGAGTTTGCAATCAAGGGTAATGCTTTTGATTTGGCGGTGGGCGTGGTTATTGGCGCGGCCTTTGGCAAAATCGTTGATTCGCTGGTGCGCGATCTTATTATGCCGCCGATTGGTTTGCTGATGGGTGGTATTAATTTTAACAATCTTTTCTTCGCGTTGGATGGCAAGGATTACAGCACAGTTGCTCTGGCGAAAGAGGCTGGCGCGGCGACGCTGAATTATGGTGTATTTATTCAGACGATGGTGGATTTCACTATTATCGCGTTTGCCATTTTTATGGTGATTAAACTTATGAATAACATGCGCCGTCAGGATGAGGCTAAGGTCGAAGCACCTGCCGAGCCGACGGAAGAAGTGCTGTTGCTGCGTGAGATTCGTGACAACTTGAAAAAGTAAGTCCTCTGTTCGAGGCTTGCTTACTAAGGCTGCTAAAATGCGGCCTTTATTTTGCGCGGCACAAGCTTATGAATCAGTTATCCCACGAATTTTTACGTTATGCACTGGAGCGTGAAGTGTTGCGCTTTGGCGAGTTCACGCTCAAATCCGGGCGGGTCAGTCCGTACTTTTTCAATGCGGGCCTATTCCATAGTGGCGAAGCCTTAAGCCGCCTTGGTCGCTTTTACGCGGCGCGCATCATGCAGTCCGGCATCGAGTTCGATATGCTTTTTGGCCCGGCCTACAAGGGAATTCCATTGGTCGCGGCCACGGCGATAGCCCTGTTTGAACAGTATGGAGTGGATGTGCCCTGGGCGTTTAATCGCAAGGAGGCCAAGGCGCATGGCGAGGGCGGCAGCATTGTCGGTGCGCCGCTTGCGGGAAGGGTGTTGATGGTGGACGACGTGATGACCGCTGGCACCGCCATGCGTGAGTCGATTGCGATTTTGCAGGCCGCAGGTGCTGCGCCTGTAGCCGTCGCCGTATTGCTGGATCGCCAAGAGCGCGGGCAGGGCGAGTTATCCGCCGTGCAGGAGCTGGAACGTGATTACGCGCTTGCTGCATTACCTTTGGCCGGAGTGGCTGATTTGATTGATTTGCTGCGCGGCGAGTCGAAGTATGCGGACGTACTGGGCGCGGTTGAACAATATCGCGCGGCGTATGGGGTGTAGGAATGCCGTCTCGGCGCGAAAATTGAATCAATCGGCCGCAGAGGACACAGCCTCTTGTAGCCCGGATGACAATCCGGGAGGGATGTCAGTACAGTCACGAGCATTCCCGGATTCCACTTCGCTTCATCCGGGCGACGATCCTTGTGTTTAATCTTTGGGCAGCTTCCACGCGCCCCAAAACAACAGCGCCCAGCCAAGGATGAAAAACATGCCGCCGAGCGGCGTAATCAAGGCAAAAAAGCGCATCTCAAACAGGCTGTAGGTTAGAACATGAGCATACAGGGTGCCGCAAAACAGTCCCACGCCGATCAGCCAGCTCCACGCGGCGCGGTTGAATAGCTTGTGCTGCGGGACTTCCTGTCGCATCCAGAACGCGAGTGCCAGCAGCGCCAGCGCGTGAATGAGCTGGTAGTGTACGGCGGTGTTGAACACCTCAAGCAAGCGCGGCTCGACGAGGTTTTTTAGGCCATGCGCGCCAAATGCCCCCAAGGCTACGCCCAGACCACCCAACAGGCTGGCTAGCAGTATAAACAGGCGGTTACTTTGGTGAACTGGGTTGGCTTGGCTCATGTGCCGTAGTCGTCTTCGATGGCTTTTTTCAAGCGGCGTTCTTCCAGTGCATCTTCAAGGCGGCGGCGGGTGTCTTTATCGACCACCGCAGGCTTTGGGGTATCATCCGGTAGATCGCCGGAATCCGCTGCTGGAGTCAGGGCATCGTCAAGCTCTTCAATGGATTTGGCTTCGCTCATGGCAGTCTCACGTCGTCAATGGGTTTTAGTGGCGCGTGTTATGCCGTAGCTTGTCGCTCAGGTCAAGTCCTGTTGGGTGTCGCCATTCAATCCATGTTCACGCAATTTCTTGCGCAAGGTGCCGCGATTAAGCCCCAAGCATTGCGCGGCGCGGCTTTGATTGCCCTCGCAATGCTGTAAGGCGCATTCGAGCAAGGGGCGTTCCACTTCGCGCATCACCATGGCGTACAGCTCGGTCGGGTCGTCGCCTTCCAGGGTCAGCATGTATTCTTTGAGTGCGTTGCGTACAGTTTCATGCAGGGGACGAGGGCTCATGCGTGAGTTCCGAGGGCGTGGGTGGCGAAAAAACGATCAATTAAGTCAAACTGCGTGGCGGCATCTTCGGCACGCACAAACGGGATGCGCAGGGTATCGCTATCGGGCAGATGGGCACAATACCAACTGAGGTGTTTGCGCGACACACGCACGCCGATGTGCTCGCCGTACAGTTCGTGCAAGGCTTGGATATGCTGCTTGATGAGTTGATGCTTCTCATCAAGGCTCGGTTCGACTGGGCGGGGTTGATCGGTGAGGGCGGCGCGCATTTCGGCAAAAAACCACGGCCTCCCCAGCACCGCACGACCTAGCATAATGCCGTCTGCGCCGGTGTAGGCCATGACCTCCCGCGCCTTGGCGGGCGTGTCGATGTCGCCGTTTGCCCAGATGGGAATGTCCACCGCGTCGCGCACGGCACGGATGCTGTCGTACTCGGCCTCGCCGCGAAACATATCGCTGCGGGTGCGTCCGTGAATGGCGAGCGCCTGAATGCCCGCCGCCTGTGCAATTTTTGCAATCTGCACGGCATTGCGCTGCTTGGGGTCAAGCCCGGTGCGGATTTTGAGGGTGATCGGCGCGTCCACGGCGGCGACCACCGCATCAAGAATGCGCCCAACATGTTCGGTGTCGCCCAGCAAAGCCGAGCCTGCGGCTTTTTGGCAGATTTTCTTCGCTGGGCAACCCATGTTGATATCGACGATTTGCGCGCCATGCGCCACGCCATGCCGCGCGGCTTCGGCCATGTTGTGCGGGTCGTTGCCGACAATCTGGATGGTGCGAGGTTCCGGTTCGTCTTCATGCGGCAGACGGCGCTGGCTGGTACGTGTGTCGCGTAGATCAGGGTTGCTGGAGGACATTTCGCCCACCACGAGACCCGCGCCGAAGGTTTTGCACAGATGGCGAAATGGACGGTCGGTGACACCGGCCATCGGCGCGAGGGCGAGCGGGCTGTCGAGTTGGAAGGAGCCGATGCGCATCTTAAAAAACCTTGAAAAAACAATTTTAGCCACAGAGGG
>DYLI01000014.1:10139-13349 GCA_020722165.1 Halothiobacillus neapolitanus
AAGGCTTGCGGGTCTTTGGTGTGGGTGAGTTCGCCTTCACGCGGGAAGTGCAAATCCAGCAGGCGCGAGAGCCAGAAGCGCAGGGCGGCGGCGCGTAGCATCACCGGCCATGCGGCGTGTTCGTCGGCGGTGAAAGGGCGCTCGGCGGCGTAAGCGTGCAGCAGCGCCTTAGTGCGCGCCGGGTCAAGTTCGCGCGCTTCAGTCACGCACCAGTCGTTGACGGTGATGGCCACGTCGTAGAGCAGCGCGTCGGTGCAGGCGTAGTACAAGTCGATGATGCCGCTTAATTGTTCGCCCTCAAACAGCGCATTATCGCGGAATAAATCGGCGTGGATAATGCCGCGTGGCAGTTGGTCGAAGCGGTGGCTGAATTGGAAGCTGATTTCAGCATCAAGCTGCGCCGCTTGCTCGGGTTGCAATTGTTCATGCAGCTTGGCCACGGCCTCACGCCACCAGTGCGGGCCACGTGGATTGGCGCGCTCCAGTGGGTAGCTTTGCCCGGCAAGGTGAAGCTCTGCCAATGCTGTGCCCATGGCCGCGCAATGGGCGACTTCGGGGTGTTCAAGCGTACTTCCGCTCAGACGTTGCACGAGCGCGGCGGGTTTGGCGCACAGTTCATCAAGATAGCTGCCGTGACGATTGGCCAGCGGATGGGCAGTGGGTACGTCGTGCTCGGCAAGATGCGCCATGAGGTTGAGGAAAAAAGGCAGTTCATCGGCGCCAAGTTGCTCAAACAGGGTCAGCACGTAGCGGCTGTGCGCGGTGGTGACAAAGTAGTTGGTGTTTTCGATGCCTGCGCTGATGCCGACGTAATCGAGCAGTTCGCCTGTAGCAAAATTATTTAGAAAGGCTTCGAGCTGTGGGCGCTCGACGCGAGTGTAGACCGACATAAAAAATCCGTTTCAAGCAGATTAAAAAGGCTGGATTACCAGCGGAACAATACCCAACGCGGGGTGGCTGGCGGATTGGATGGACTGTTAACGCGGGTTTCAAGCGTTCCGTCACCATCGTTGTCCACCATGTAGTAGGGTGGCAAGCCGCCGCGTGGGGTGACGCGAATCATGTAGGGGCGGCCTTGGCTGCGGAATTCTTCGATGGTTTGCGTTGGCTCTTCGCGGATATTGACTTCCGGTTCTGGAATGTCGGTCTGCGGAGCGGCCAGGGGCGCGGGTTCCTGGGGGGCGCTTGCGCTTGCCTTGGCAGGTGGCGGTGTATCATCGACGGCAAGGAGCGCGCCGCTATGCAGACCAAACATCAGGACGAAAGGGGCGATAAAACGCATGGAAAGAGAACGCGACATGATTAAAGCTCCAGCAAAATGCGTTGTTCTTCGGGCGAAGGGGTGACGCTACGGTTTTGGTAGAAGGCGAAAATAGCATCCAGCACGCCTTGCGGCTCGTCGATGATATGAAATAAATCCAAGTCGGCGGCGCTGATGGTGCCTTGTTCAAGCATGGTATGGCGGAACCAGGCGATCAGGCCGCCCCAGAAGGCACTGCCGACTAGGATAATCGGAATGCGGCGCGATTTTCCGGTTTGAATCAGGGTCAAAATTTCGGCCAGTTCATCCAAAGTACCGAAACCGCCGGGCAGCACCACATAGGCCGAAGCGTATTTGACGAACATGACCTTGCGCGAAAAAAAGTGCTGAAAGTGCAGCGAAATATCCTGAAACGGATTGTCGTGCTGTTCATGCGGCAGCTTGATGTTCAGGCCTACGCTGGGCGCGAGCCCGGCTTTTGCGCCCTTGTTGGCCGCTTCCATAATGCCGGGGCCGCCCCCGCTGACCACGGCAAAGCCTGCATCCGAGAGTTTGCGCGCAATATCCACGGTGAGTGCGTAATAGGGATTGTCTTCCCTGAAGCGGGCCGAGCCGAAAATACTGACCGAAGGCTCGATACAGGAGAGGGTTTCAAAGCCATTGACGAACTCGGCCATGATTTGAAACACCTTCCACGACTCGCGCGCGAGGGCGGTGGAGTCCTTGGGCGGGCGGGGGATGCGTGCAGGGGTGGGGTGTTGCATGGATGCTGTAGGAAGAAAAGTTTCACAAGAAGGTAACATGCGACTCTGATTGTCGAAAGGTTGAAGTTTCAATGTCCTCTTTAAAACCCGCGCTGCTTTTGGTGGATGGTTCATCGTATCTGTTTCGTGCCTTTCACGCCCTGCCGCCCCTGACTACATTTGATGGCACGCCGACCGGGGCGCTGCATGGCGTGTTGAGCATGATTCAAAAACAGGTGTTGGAAGAAAAACCCAGCCATGTGGCGGTGGTGTTTGATGCGCCGGGTAAAACTTTTCGCGATGAAATGTACGCGGAATACAAGGCCACACGCCCGTCGATGCCTGATGATTTGCGCGTGCAGATTGCGCCGCTGCATCAGGCGATTGCGGCCATGGGGCTGCCGCTGTTGATTATTGAAGGTGTGGAAGCGGATGATGTGATTGCCACCTTGACGCATCAGGCGCAGGCGCGCGGCTTGCCGGTGCTGATTTCGACCGGGGACAAGGATATGGCGCAATTATCCGCGCCGGGCGTGACCTTGATTGATACGATGAAAAACACACGTCTCGATCCGGCGGGGGTGGAAGAGAAGTTTGGCGTGCCGCCTTCAAGGATTGTGGATTATCTGGCACTGGTGGGCGATACGAGCGACAACGTTCCAGGGGTCAAGGGCTGCGGGCCGAAGACGGCGGTGAAATGGTTGCAAGAATACGGTTCATTCGATGGCGTCATGGCCGCTGCTGCGACCATGAAGGGCAAGGCGGGCGAGAATCTGCGTGAGGCACTTGCGCATCTGCCGCTCTCGCGTGAGTTGGTGACGGTGAAAACGGATGTGGCTTTGCCGCTCGATTTGGATGATTTGAAACCGCGTGCGCCGGATTTGGACACCTTGATTCAGCTCGCCGAAAAATATGAATTGCAGCGGCATTTGAAGGTTTGGCGGGCGTTGCTTGGGGAACGGGATGATCGGGTGACGCTTAACAATCCAGATAATCCTTTGGGAAACCCCAATAACCTCCCCCTTTGGAAAAGGGGGACGGAGGGGGATGTAGCCGCATCGGAAGGTGCATCCGCCACCAAATCCCCCCCAGCCCCCCTTTTTCAAAGGGGGGAGAATGCCAAGCATTACAGCGAAATGCTTTCGCCCGAACCCCCAGCCCCCCTTTTTCAAAGGGGGGAGAATGCCAAGCATTACAGCGAAATGC
>DYLI01000014.1:13449-20093 GCA_020722165.1 Halothiobacillus neapolitanus
CCCCCAGCCCCCCTTTTTCAAAGGGGGGAGAATGCCAAGCATTACAGCGAAATGCTTTCGCCCGAATCCCCAGCCCCCCTTTTTCAAAGGGGGGAGAATGCCCCCGCAGCGGAACGTTCTGTTGGCGAGATATCCTCCCCCGCCGGGAGGGAGGGGGTTTACCGAGCCATTCTGGACGAAGCAGCCCTGACCGACTGGCTCCAGCGTATTGAAGCTGCCGAACTCACCGCCTTCGATACCGAAACCACCAGCCTCGACCCGATGCAGGCGGAAATTGTCGGTATCTCTTTGGCGGTGCAAGCCGGCGAAGCGGTCTACATCCCCTTGGCGCACAGTTATCCCGGTGCGCCCGAGCAGCTTGAGCGTGAGCTTGTGTTGGCGCGTTTGCGCCCCTGGCTGGAAAGTGCCGCGCACGCCAAGGTCGGCCAGAACCTGAAATACGATGCGCATGTGTTGGCCAATCATGACATTACCTTGCGTGGGATTGCGCACGACACCTTGCTCGAATCCTATGTGCTGGATGCGGCGCAAAATCGGCATGACCTGGACACGCTGGCGCGGCGTTATCTTGAGCATGAAAACATCACGTACGAGCAGGTCGCGGGCAAGGGCGCGAAGCAGCTGCCTTTTGCGGCGGTCAGTGTTGAAGTGGCCACCGATTACGCGGCAGAAGATGCCGATATTGCTTTGCGTCTGCACCAAACCTTGTGGCCGCGTCTGCGTGCGCTGCCGGGTTTGCAGGCGGTTTACGAGGATATTGAAATTCCCCTGTTGCCCGTGTTGATGCGCATCGAGCGCCACGGGGTACAGATTGATGTGCCGCTGTTAAAGCGTGTCAGTCATGAGCTGTCCATGCGCATGATGGCCTTGGAAAAACAGGCACATGAATTGGCGGGGGGCGCGTTCAATCTGGCCTCGCCCAAACAGTTGCAAGAGATTCTGTTCGAGCGCCTGGGGCTGCCCGTGGTGAATAAAACCCCCACTGGCCAGCCGTCAACCAATGAAGAGGTGCTGGAGCAGCTTGCCGATCAGCATGAATTGCCGCGCGTGATTTTAGAGCATCGCATGTTGGCCAAGCTCAAGAGCACCTATGCCGACAAGTTGCCGCAGGCGATAAACCCGCAGACCGGGCGGGTGCATACCATGTACCAGCAGGCGGTGGCTTCCACTGGGCGGCTGTCGTCCACCGAGCCCAATTTGCAGAATATTCCGGCACGTAGCCCCGAAGGGCGGCGCATTCGTCAGGCCTTTACCGCGCCAGAGGGACAGGTGATTCTGTCTGCCGACTATTCGCAGATCGAGCTGCGCATCATGGCGCACCTTTCAAAGGACGCAGGGTTGCTCAAGGCGTTTGCGGAAGGCAAGGATATTCACCGCGCCACGGCGGCGGAGGTATTTGGCGTAACGCTGGATGCGGTGAGCGATTTGCAACGCCGTGCAGCGAAGGCGATTAACTTCGGCCTGATTTACGGCATGTCCGCCTTTGGGTTGGCGAAGCAACTTTCCGTGCCGCGTGCCGAGGCGCAGGCATATGTGGATTTGTATTTTGCGCGCTATCCCGGCGTGCGCCGCTATATGGACGAGGCACGCGAAAAGGCACGGGAGTTGGGTTACGCCGAAACGCTGTTCGGGCGACGCTTGCTCTTGCCGGAGATCAAAGCGCGTGATGTGCGCCGCCGCCAGCAAGCCGAGCGTGTGGCGATTAACGCCCCCATGCAAGGCACAGCGGCAGACATTATCAAGCGCGCCATGATCGACATCGACGCATGGCTGATGCTCAGCGCCTTTCCGGCCAAGATGGTGATGCAGGTTCACGACGAACTGGTGTTTGAAGTGCCGCTGGAACACGCTGATGCTTTGGCTGAGGAAATCAAAAACCGCATGGCCGCTGCTGCTGATTTGGCCGTACCTTTGGTGGTGGATGTGGGGGTGGGCAAAAACTGGGACGAGGCGCATTGAACTTTTTGGCGGGTGTTTGGCACTAACTGATCAACCCTATTTGAGGGGGGTACGCCAAATCGCAGGAACGCGATGCCCGTGTTATGACGATAAGTCTTTAAGCGCCGTAGGGCGCTTTTTTTTGCGCGGGTGTTTGCCAAACCTTCGTTTAATGAACCCCTCAAATTCGAAATAAGCCAAAAATCTGCACTCCAATTAACAAGCGCTTGCCCCCAAGCCCCTCTGCGCCGGATACTAGCCGCATGAACGACGATACCTCACTCAAAAATCATCTACTCATTGCCATGCCGCAGATGGGCGATCCTAATTTTGCGCAAAGCGTGATCTACATTTGTCAGCATGATGAAAATGGAGCCATGGGCATCGTCATCAATCGCCTCATGGAAGTGAGCTTGGGCGACGTGCTTGAGCATCTTAATATTGCCCCGGATACTCCGGAAATACGTGCGCAAAGCATCCATTACGGCGGCCCCATTTCACTGGAGCGTGGCTTTGTGCTGCACACCCCGCAAGGCCCGTGGGATAGCACACTGAACCTGCCGGATGAGCTTGGCCTGACCACTTCGCGCGATATTCTGCAAGCGATTGGACATGGTGCAGGGCCAAGCAAACGTCTGATTGCGCTCGGCTTTGCCGGCTGGACGGCGGGGCAGCTTGAGCAGGAAATGCTTGATAACACCTGGCTCAGTACCCCCGCCACGCACACTATTTTGTTCGACCTGCCCATAGAAACGCGCTGGCACGCGGCGGCACAACAGATTGGCATCGATTTGAATCTTCTCAGCTCGCAAGCTGGACACGCATGAGCCAGCCCACGCCGCATCTTTGGCTTGGTTTTGATTTTGGCGAGCGCCGCATTGGTGTCGCCGTGGGACAAAGTATTACCGGACAGGCGCGGCCATTGACCATATTACCCACCAAGCAACGCGGTCAGCCGGATTGGGCGGCGATAGAAAAACTTATCAAGCACTGGTTGCCCGCAGGTGTGGTGGTCGGTATTCCGCGCCGCGACGATGGCAGCGACTACCCCGTGACCGCGCAAGCCGAACGTTTTGCACGCCAGCTGCATGGCCGCTACCATCTGCGCGCTGAAACAGCCGATGAACGCCTCTCCAGCTTGGAAGCGAGTGAGCGCCTAGGCTACGACAAAAGTCATGCCTTTGTGGACGCTGGCGCTGCCGCTGTTATTCTTGAAACTTGGTTTAGCGAAAACCGCCCATCCAAAGGTAACGATCATGTCGAACAGTGATACCCCCGTCAGTGCCCACGCGCCGCACGATCTTGCAGCTTATCTGCACAGCATGGAGCACGATTTGCGTCTGCGCATCGACAGCGGCGCATTACGCGACCCGCTGATGATTGGGATTCACACTGGCGGGGTTTGGGTGGCCAAGCGCCTGCACGCCGCGCTCGGCCTGAGCGATCCTTTAGGCAAGTTAAGCATCGCCTTTTACCGCGACGATTTCACCCATATCGGCCTGCATCCGCAAGTTTCGCCCTCGTCCCTGCCTTTCGATATTGAAGGCCGCGACATTATTTTGGTCGATGATGTGCTCTACACCGGGCGCACTATCCGCGCTGCCATGAACGAGCTTTTCGATTTTGGCCGCCCCTCGCATGTGCTGCTTGCCGTGCTTTGCGACCGCCCCGGGCGCGAGCTGCCCATTCAGGCCGATGTGGTCGGCGCAAGTTTCATGCTCGATCATCATGAAGAAATCGTGCTCAGCGGCCCCGAACCGCTAAGCTTGAGCATCCAACAGCGCGCAGTGGAGGCGTGACCCATGGCTGTCGTTTTTGTGCGCCCCAAACTACCCAAGCTGGCACGCGACCCGTGGGCGATTCAATTTGACAGTGACGGTCATCTCAAACATCTCCTGACTATCGAGGGCTTGGGCTCTGAATGGGTCACGCGCATTCTGGATACCGCTGAATCGTTTTTGTCGGTCACGGGGCGTGATGTAAAAAAAGTGCCGCTGCTGCGCGGGCGCACGGTTGTGAACCTGTTTTTCGAGTCCTCCACGCGCACACGCACCACCTTTGAACTGGCGGCCAAACGCCTTTCAGCGGATGTCTTGAACCTGAATATCAGCACCTCGGCCGCCACCAAGGGCGAGTCACTGCTCGACACCATGCGCAATATCCAGGCCATGCAGGCGGATATGTTTGTGATTCGCCACGAGCAATCCGGCGCGGCGCATTTTCTCGCCCGCCATGTCGAGCCGCATGTTTCGGTGCTCAATGCCGGTGACGGCTGGCATGCCCACCCCACGCAAGCACTGTTGGATGTGTTCACCATTCGCAAAATGAAAGGCGAATTTGCACCCTTGCGCGTGGCCATAGTCGGCGACATTTTGCACTCCCGCGTCGCCCGCTCGCAGATTCACGCCCTCAACACATTAAGTACCGGCGAAGTGCGCGTGATTGCCCCGCGCACGCTGTTGCCCGCCCAAGTGGAAAAACTTGGCGTGCGTGTCTTTCACGACATGCGCCAAGGCTTGAAAGATGTGGATGTGATTATCATGCTGCGCCTGCAACGCGAGCGCATGGAAGGCGCGCTGTTACCCTCTGAAGACGAATTTTTCCGCTTGTATGGCCTCACCCCGGAAAAACTCGCCTGGGCCAAGCCGGATGCCATTGTCATGCACCCCGGCCCCGCCAATCGCGGGGTGGAAATTGATTCCGAAGTCGCTGATGGCCCGCAATCGGTCATCCTGCAACAGGTTTCCAACGGTATCGCCGTGCGCATGGCGGTGATGAGCCTGTGCATGGGCGGGCGCGAGGAGTGATTTTCATATTTAGCCACAGAGAACACAGAGGGCTCAGAGAGGTTTTTTATGCCCATCCCTTGCGCTCTGCCGGCAAGACCGCTCCAAACAAACTATTGCAACGCACTCACTCCATGAACTCTGTGCCCTCTGTGGCTAATCATTTGAGAAGCTCATGAACGCTATGACGAACCAAGCCTACTTCGCCCAAGGCATCGACATCGACCACCTCAAGCCGCCCGAAGGCTGCCGCCCTGGCATCGACTGCCAGCGTTGGATTATTCGTGGCGCACGCGTACTTGACCCGGCAAGCGGGATGGATGCGGTCATTGACGTGTTTATCGACAAGGCAGGCATAGTCGCCGTCGGCACAGCGCCCGAAAATTTCGCCAGCGACAACATCATGGAGGCGCATGGTCTTTGGCTCATTCCCGGTCTGATTGATAGCTGGGCGCGCCTGCGCGAACCCGGTCAGGAACATAAGGCCACAATTGCCTCTGAAGCCCGCGCCGCTACCGCCGCAGGCATTACCAGCGTGTGCATTCCGCCCGACACCGATCCGGTCATCGACACCCCCGCCGTGGTGCGCCTGATTAAACGCCGCGCCCAACTGGCAGGCGGCGCACGCATTCTGTCCATCGGCGCGCTCACCCAGGATCTTGATGGCAAACGTCTGGCCGAAATGGCGGACTTGCAAGAAGCCGGTTGCGTTGCGGTCAGCAACATTCTCCAGCCAATGGCCAACCTTGCCGTGATGCGCCGCGCCATGGAGTACGCCAGCACCTTCGACATTCTGGTCATTGTGCAGCCGCAGGATCTCGCCTTGGCGCATGGCGGTTGTGCGCATGAAGGGGCGGTGTCCAGCCGCCTTGGCTTGCCCGGCATTCCCGTCGCCGCCGAAACCGCCGCCATGGCGCAAATCTTGTCCTTGGTGGAAGAGACGGGTGCGCGCGTGCATTTTGCCAACCTCTCCACCGCTCGCGCCGCACAAATGCTGGAACAGGCGCGTGCGCTTGGGCTACCCGTAAGCGGCGGCATCAGCGCGCATCAGCTTTACTTGAGCGAAATGGATACCGATGCCTTTGATGCTAATTGTCACGTTATCCCGCCGCTGCGCAGCCTGCGCGACCGCGACGCACTGCTGGATGCCGTGGCGCGTGGGGTGATCGAAGTCATCCACTCCGACCACCAGCCCCACGAAGGCGATGCCAAGGCCGAGCCTTTCCCTGATGCCGCACCCGGCATATCTGCGCTTGAGACCTTGTTGCCGCTCACCTTGCGTCTGGTTGAAAACGGCACACTCAGCCTGCACCAAGCCTTGCACCGCGTGACTGCGGGGCCCGCGCAACTGTTGCGCCTCAAAGCGGGGGGCATAGCGCCCGGACTGCGTGCCGATCTGTGTCTCGTTGATCCGCAGGCCGCATGGACATTGGACGAGCAGCAGATGCTCAGTCGCGGTAAAAACACGCCCTTTGCGGGCTGGGACTTCAGCGGGAAAGTCACCCACACGTGGGTCGCAGGGCGCTTGGTGTATGGACAACAGGGGCTGGCATGAAACCGTCACAAACTGCGTTTAGCCTTCACTCATTCACCCACGTTTTCACCCCACCGCCGAGGACAGCATGATGACCGAGACTGAAGAAGTAATGATCGCGCCGAAAATCATCCAGATGATGCCTGCTGAAGGCTGGTACGCTTTTTTCAAAGATGAAGAAGGCGGTTTGGATTACGAACCTTTGGTCTGCTTTGCGCTGACCAGCAATGCCGAAGGCGAAACTGAAATTCGCCCTATGAGCTGGCAGGATGGGTTCGTCGATTTCTGCGACGAATACGACAACTTTGAAGGCCTGGAAAAAATCGACATGTCCGAAGATGATTTCGAGCTGGATATCGACGAAATGCTCGACGGCGAAGCCGACG
>DYLI01000014.1:20193-22047 GCA_020722165.1 Halothiobacillus neapolitanus
TGATCCAAAAGCCCCTTCAACGCCGCCCCGGCCAGCATCATGCCAAACAGGTTCGGCATATAACTGATCGTGCCATTCACTGCCCGCGCCCGACCAGGTGTATCTCCGCCCACCGGTTCATGCGGTAGTGCCTTGATTGGTGTTTCCCAGGAATACACCACCGGACTATTCAACGATGCGCCTCGTTCACGCAGCGCGCGGCGCAGCTCGCGTGCCAAAGCGCAGGTGTGCGTCTGGTTCAGGCTACTCACCCCGACCTTGCTCACATCCAGCCGCCCGCCCGCGCCCAAGCTCGAATACACTGGTACGGCGCGGGTCTGGCAGGCATGCACCAGAGCCGCCTTGCAGGCAATGCTGTCGATGCAATCAATCACCAGATCAAAACCGCCCTCGGCAATCAAGGCATCCGCGCTATCCGTGCGCACAAACTCCACCCGTGCATTGACCTGCATATCCGGTCGAATATCGCGCAATCGCTCGGCCATCACCTCGGCTTTATAACGCCCCAGCGTTGAATGCAGCGCCACCAACTGGCGGTTAAGATTACTCAAACCCACCGTATCGTGATCGAGCAAGGTGATTTGCCCCACCCCCGCCCGCGCCACCGCCTCGGCCACCGCGCCACCCACGCCGCCCACCCCTGCAATCAACACATGTGCCCGCGCCAGTCGCTCCAGACCTTCATCACCCAACACAATGCGCGTGCGCTGCTGCCAATCGTCCATCATTCAACCTCATCGTGTTAGGCATACCAAACAAAGAAGCCGCATTCTGCCACGTTAACTCCGCCATCGCCTCGACGCTGATCCGCTGTAACTCAGCCAAGACCGTCAGCATATCGAGTACAAACGCCGGCTCATTCGGCCTGCTTCGCCCAAACGGCGGCTGATCCGGCGCATCGCTTTCCAACAACACCCTATCCAAAGGCAAACTCGCCACCAGGGCACGCAAACGCTGAGCATTCGGATAGGTGATTGCAGCCCCAATACCCAAATAAAACCCAAGCCGCAAAAATTTATCCGCCTGCTGCTGACTGCCATGAAAACCATGCACCACCCCGCGCAAGCCCGGCAGACGCGCCAAGTGCATCGCCAACACATCTTCACTCTTGTGTGCATGCAAAATCACCGGCAAGTCCATATCTCTAGCCAGCTTTAGCTGCGGCAACAGCAACGCTTCCTGCGCGGCACGCGAAGCTCGACCCGCGCCAAAATCCAGCCCGCATTCACCGACCGCAAGTGCTTGACCACGTCGCAACCACTCCGGCAACCGCAGCAAAGCGTGTGGCCCATGCGCAAACCAGGGGTGCAGTCCAAACGCCACGCCCACCTGCGGAAAACGCCGCCGTACACGCAGCAAATGCGGCCAGTCCGCCGCCTCAGCCGCCACGACCAGCAGCGCATTGACCTGAGCCTCTGCCGCTCGCGCCAACACCTGCGCACGCATCCCGGCAAAGCGCGCATCCGCCAAATGCACATGACTATCAAAAATTCGCATACCATCTGCCCCACTCACCAACGGCTCGTTCAGCATGACCGATTTTGCACTCCACCCCCAACTTGCCGCCGACACCTTTGAAGTAACACGCCTGCCCCTCAGTCGGGTGCTTTTAATGAACGACGCCAACTATCCCTGGCTGATTCTCGTACCGCAACGCCCTGGTCTACGTGAAATTTTTGAACTCAGCACCGACGAGCAAGTCCAGCTTATCCAAGAATCCAGTCGCGTTGCTCATCTCATGCACGCCCACTTCACAGCCGACAAAATCAATATCGCCGCTCTCGGCAACATGGTGCCGCAGCTGCACATTCACCACATTGCCCGCTATAAAACCGACCCGGCCTGGCCTGCGCC
>DYLI01000150.1:0-1668 GCA_020722165.1 Halothiobacillus neapolitanus
CGTCATCCATGCGTTTCGTATGGCTGGATTCATTGTAGCTTTCCGGGGTGAGAGAGGGAGCTACAACTTGCCCGTTGCACGTCATTGCTTAGATATGATTGTAGCTTTCCGGGGTGAGAGAGGGAGCTACAACAGTCTCTCGCCACAGTATGCGCAGTGACCGATTGTAGCTTTCCGGGGTGAGAGAGGGAGCTACAACCACCCGATAGACGGCCTCGGCGTATTGTAGCTTTCCGGGGTGAGAGAGGGAGCTACAACCGGGCGCAGCCCCCCCCCCGCAAATCAGCGCCTTGCTGCTATGCTTTTACTTACCGCACTTTGAGTCACCCGAATCCACATGAGCACCGAACTCTGGGAATTGCTTTCTTACATTGTGACCGTCATCGCGTTGCCGGTGGCGGTGGGCTTTTTCATTCTGGAACAGCGCAAGGAACGCGCCAATGAGGAAGAAGCTATCTGGCAGCAGTTATCGGATGCGTATATCGACTTTTTGAAGGTCGTGATCGACAACGCTGATCTGCAACTGCGTACCAAAGCTGCGGTGACCAACCTCAATGCTGAGCAGCTTGAGCGCAGGCGGGTGATTTTCGACATGCTGATTTCTCTGTTTGAGCGCGCCTATCTTCTGGCTTATGAAGAAGACATGAACGAGAAGCAGCGCCGCCTGTGGCATTCGTGGGAGGATTACATGCGCGAATGGTGCCAGCGCGAGGATTTTTGCCGCCTTTTGCCCGAATTGATATGCGGCGAAGACCCTGATTTTGCAGCGTATATCACGGGCTTGGCGCAGAATCCGGCGATTGAATGCGGTGTGAATGTAACGCTATAAAGACTGGCCGACGGTTGAATTTAACCCGCCGCCGCCCCATGATGAAAGCCTTAATTTTTGTAAAAATACGCATTGAGCACTTCCATTCAAACCCGCGCCCTGGCGCTGACACCCCAAGATAATCTGCGCCTTGCCCAGCTTTGCGGCCAGCTTGATGGCCATTTGCGCATGTTGGAGCGCCGCCTGGGCGTGGAAATCAATAATCGCGGCTTTGATTTTCAGGTGATTGGCCCCGAAGATGCCGTGGCGGTCACGCTTAAGCTTTTGACCCACCTTTACGCACAAACCGAGAACTCGGTGGTCAATGGCAACAGCATTCATCTTGCCCTAGTGGAAAGCGGCTTTGGCGATCACGTCGAAGAGCCTGTCGAGGATCAGGCACCCGATGCGTTCAGTATTCGTACGCCGCGCATGACGATCAAGGGGCGCGGGGCGAATCAGGCGCGTTATTTGCGCGACATCAAAAGCCACGATCTGAGCTTTGGTATTGGCCCTGCGGGCACGGGCAAGACCTATCTTGCGGTGGCGGCGGCGGTTGAATCACTCGAAAACGAAGAGGTGCGGCGCATTATGCTGGTGCGTCCGGCGGTGGAGGCGGGCGAGCGTCTGGGCTTTTTGCCTGGCGATATGGCGCAAAAAATTGACCCGTATTTGCGCCCGATGTACGACGCGCTGTACGACATGCTGGGTTTTGAGCGCGTGATGAAGCTGATTGAGCGCAATGTGATTGAGGTTGCGCCGCTAGCGTTTATGCGCGGGCGCACCCTGAACGAGGCGTTTATCATTCTCGACGAGGCGCAAAATACCTCGGTGGAGCAGATGAAAATGTTCCTCACGCG
>DYLI01000150.1:1768-3380 GCA_020722165.1 Halothiobacillus neapolitanus
TGCTGGCGCATTACGCGCATCTCACGGTGCATGGCACGCTGCATTTACTCGGTTACGATCATGAAAATGACGACGATGCCCTGGAAATGGAAACGCTAGAGACACAAATCCTTGCCACACTTGGCTTCCCTGATCCTTATCAACCCATCGAAGAGAGCTTGGATTAACCTATGGATGAGCCTTCCTCGATTAGCGCCAGCCCGCCACCTTCGCCGCGTGGCTGGCTGGATAAACTGGTGCAATTGATTGCGGGCGAACCACGCAACCGCGAAGATTTGCTCGAAACGCTAGAGACTGCACAGGAGCGCGGCCTGCTCGATCATGGCGCACTGGCAATGATCGAAGGTGTGTTGGAACTGCATGAATTGCGCGCACGCGATTTAATGATTCCACGCGGTCAGATGGCCGTGCTCGAACACAGCATGGGTTTTGATGAACTCTTGCAGCGGATGCTCGAATCCGGTCACTCGCGCTACCCGGTGATCGGTGAAGATCGTGACGAAGTGCTCGGTCTTCTACTGGTCAAGGACTTGCTGCACCTGATTCCAAAAACGCACAACGATGCGCAAGATGATGAATCCCAAGGCGAGTTTGACATCGCCCCCTACTTGCGCCCCGCCCTGTTTGTGCCCGAAAGCAAGCGCATTGACGCTTTACTTGCCGAATTGCGCGCTTCACGCAACCACATGGCGCTGGTGATCGACGAATACGGCGGTATTGCAGGCTTGGTGACCATTGAAGACATTTTGGAAGAAATTGTCGGCGCGATTGATGATGAACACGACGTGGCCGAGGATGTGCTGATTCGTGCGGCGGGCAATGACCGCTACATCGTGCACGCACTAACGCCGATTGACGAGTTCAATACGGCCACCGGCGCGGCGCTCTCTGATGCTGATTTCGACACGATAGGCGGTTTGGTAACTCATGCCATTGGTCATTTGCCGCAACGCGATGAAGTCATCGAGCTGGAAGGCTTCAAATTCCGCGTGATTAGCGCTGATCGCCGCCGTTTGCACCGCTTGCGCGTCACGCGCCTAAGCCCGAGCAGCGGCGAACCCACGCCAACACCTGAAAGCTGAGATGCCTTATTCGCCTTGGCTTGCGCGCCTCATCGCCCTGCTGTTGGGTGCGGCACTGCCTTTGGCCTTTGCGCCGTTTGATTTCTGGTGGATTGCGCCGTTAAGCCTTGCCGGGTTGTTTTGGCTGTGGCAATCCGTCACACCACGCCTTGCGGGCTGGCTGGGTTATGCCTTCGGTCTTGGTATGTTTAGCGTCGGCGTAAGCTGGATATTCGTCTCCATGCACCACTTCGGTGAAGCCATCGTGCCGGTGGCGGGGCTTATTACCCTTGTCTTTGCCGCCGTCATGGCTGTGTTTCCTGCGCTGGCGGGCTATGTCGCCGCACGTCTAAGTCCCGAAAGCAGTGTCGCACGCATTCTGATTGCCATGCCGCTGGCCTGGATGCTGCTTGAACTCATACGCGGCGAATTTCTGGGCGGTTTCCCGTGGCTTAACTTGGGCGCAAGCCAAATCAACAGCCCGCTGGCGGGCTTTGTTCCCGTGCTGGGCGAATACGGCGCAAGCCTCGCCTTGGTGATGAGCGCGGCGG
>DYLI01000151.1 GCA_020722165.1 Halothiobacillus neapolitanus
GTATTTCAATTCATTGATGTTCCTCGCCAAGACCCCAGCAAGGTCAAGGCTGAAGTGCGCGTGCACATTTACAAAGAAATCTACGGGCAATTCGACCCACAGACCGCCGCACAGCAGGCGGATCGTTGCCTAGGCTGCGGCAACCCCTACTGCGAATGGAAATGCCCGGTACACAACTTCATTCCCAACTGGCTCAAGCTGGTCGCCGAAGGCAATTTGTTTGAAGCGGCCGAAATGTCGCACAAGACGAATTCCCTGCCCGAAGTCTGTGGTCGCGTTTGCCCGCAAGACCGCTTGTGCGAAGGCGCTTGCACTCTGAACAGCGATAGCTTCGATGCCGGGGAAGGTTTCGGCGCGGTCACCATCGGCTCGATTGAAAAATACATTACCGACGAAGCCATCAAGCAAGGCTGGCGACCCGACATGAACGGTGTCGTGCCCACGGGCAAGCGCGTCGCCATTATCGGCGCGGGTCCTGCGGGTTTGGGTTGCGCCGATATTCTGGCGCGCAATGGCGTACAAGCTGTGGTGTTCGACCGTTACGCCCAAATTGGTGGCCTGCTGACGTTTGGTATCCCACCGTTCAAGCTGGAAAAAGAAGTCATGCAAACCCGGCGCGAGCTGATGGAAGGCATGGGTATCGAGTTCCGCCTGAACACCGAGATTGGCAAAGACATCAGCTTCCAAAGCCTGCTTGATGACTACGACGCGGTCTTTATGGGCATGGGCACTTACACCTACATGAAAGGCGGCTTCCCTGGCGAAGACCTGCCCGGCGTGCATGATGCCCTGCCCTTTTTGATCTCCAACATCAATCGTCTGCTTGACCACGAACAAGACCCCGCCGAATTTGTCGATATGCAGGGCAAGCGCGTGATCGTGCTCGGCGGTGGCGACACCGCGATGGACTGTACCCGCACCTCGCTGCGCCAAGGCGGACAAAAAGTTACTTGCGCCTATCGTCGTGACGAAGCCAACATGCCTGGCTCCAAGCGCGAAGTCGCCAATGCCAAAGAAGAAGGCGCGCATTTCCTCTTTAACCGCCAGCCGGTCGAAATTGTCGGTAATGGCAAAGTGGAAGGCGTGAAATTCGTCGAAACACGTCTTGGTGAGCCCGATAAACGCGGTCGCCGCAGCCCGGAAGTCATTCCTGGCTCGGAAGAAATCGTTCCCGCTGATGCGGTGCTGATTGCTTTTGGCTTCCGCCCGTCCCCCGCGCCGTGGATGGCTGATTTTGGCATTGACCTGCATGCCGATGGACGCGTCATTGCTCCCGCGCACAGCAAAATGCCGCACCAAACCACCAATCCCAAGGTCTTTGCCGGTGGCGACATGGTGCGCGGCTCCGATCTGGTCGTGACTGCCGTGTTTGAAGGCCGCGAAGCCGCCAAGGGCATTCTTGATTATCTTGGGGTTTGAAGATTTTTTAGCCACAGAGAACACAGAGGATTATGAGGGAAGCTAGGCAAAGTTAATTCTTCAATACACCTCATAACTCGCTGTGTTCTTTGTACTTATACCAAGCCCAAGACCAGACCTAGGCAGACTGATGAACATGATCAACAGTCTTTTTTCTCAGCGCTCTCTGTGACCTCTGTGGCTAAATTTTTTCGACCCAACTCCAAACAGCCATCATGACCGAACTCAAAAACGACCGTTTCCTACGCGCCCTGATGCGCCAGCCCGTAGACCGCACCCCGCTGTGGATCATGCGCCAAGCCGGACGCTACCTGCCCGAATACCGCGCCACCCGCGCCAAAGCCGGCAGTTTTATGCAGCTGTGCCAAAACGCGGAACTGGCCTGCGAAGTCACGTTGCAACCGCTGGCGCGATTTGATCTGGATGCGGCGATTCTGTTTTCTGACATTCTCACCGTGCCGGATGCCATGGGGCTCGGCCTTGGTTTTTATGAAGGCGAAGGCCCGCGCTTCTCCAACCCAGTACGCACTGCCGCCGACATCGACCGTCTGCCCATCCCCGACCCGGAAGGCGAGCTTAAATATGTCATGAACGCAGTGCGCACCATTCGCCACGAACTGCATGGCCGCGTGCCGTTGATTGGTTTCTCGGGCAGCCCGTGGACATTGGCCGCCTACATGGTCGAAGGCGAAGGTAGCCGCGAATTTTCCAAAGCCAAAGCCATGATGTTCGATCGCCCCGATTTGATGGAGCGTTTGCTGGACAAGCTTATTGACTCGGTTGCCGCTTACCTCAACGGCCAAATTGCCGCCGGCGCGCAAGCGGTGATGATTTTCGACACTTGGGGCGGAATGCTCTCGCCGCGTGACTACCTGCGTTTTTCCCTCGAGCCGATGCAAAAAATCATCGCCAAACTCACCCGCGAAGCCGATGGCCGCCGGGTGCCCGTGGTGGTTTTCACCAAGGGTGGCGGTCAATGGCTGGAAAGCATGGCCGACTGTGGCGCGGATGCACTCGGTATCGACTGGACAACCGATCTTGGCTCAGCACGGCAACGCGTCGGCCACAAAGTCGCCTTACAAGGCAATATGGATCCCAACGTGCTCTACGCCTCGACTGAACGTATTCGTGAAGAAGTTGCCAGTGTGTTGGCCGCTTACGGCCACGGCAGCGGGCATGTATTCAACCTCGGTCACGGCATTCACCCCGGCATTAACCCCGAGCATGTTTCCGCTCTGGTCAACGCTCTGCACGAACTCAGTCCGGCGTACCACGCAAACACCAACTAATGTCACTCCCTGACGCGACCACAACGCTAACTCCAAAGACTGCATCGCACCGCCTATGCGTCGCCCCCATGCTCGATTGGACCGATACGCACGCACGCTTTTTCCTGCGCATGCTATCCGTCCACACGCGCCTGTACACCGAAATGGTCACCACCGGGGCAATTTTTCACGGCAAACGCGAACGCCTGCTTTCGTTTAACGAATCCGAACACCCAATTGCCTTGCAACTGGGTGGCAGCGATCCGCAAGAACTCGCGACCTGTGCGCGCATTGGCGAAGATTACGGCTACGACGAGATTAACCTCAACGTCGGTTGCCCGTCGGATCGCGTACAAAACGGGCGCTTTGGAGCCTGCTTAATGGCCGAACCGCAGCATGTGGCCGACTGCATCGCCGCCATGCGTGAGGCCGTATCCATCCCCGTGACGGTCAAATCACGCATCGGTATCGACCATCAGGAAGGCTACGAGCCACTGGCCAACTTCGTGCAAACCATTGCCGTCACGGGCTGCGATACCTTCATTGTCCACGCACGCAAAGCCTGGCTGCAAGGCCTATCGCCCAAAGAAAACCGTGAAATTCCGCCCTTGCGCTACGATTTTGTGCATCAACTCAA
>DYLI01000152.1 GCA_020722165.1 Halothiobacillus neapolitanus
CGCAAAAACAATTTCGAGCTGATTAAAGGCGTGGATCGCGCCAGCACCACCACCGTTTCCGCCCTGCGCACCGCCGTCATGGTCGCCCAAGCGCTTGGCAATCAAAAGCTGGTGCTGGATCAAATCAACGCCCTCAACGCCACCACCAGCGGCATGATCGAATCCACCGCGAAAATGCTACGCCAACAATCCGCCGACATTCACAAACAAGCCTCCAGCGCCGCCGTGAATATCGACGCACTCAAGCGCGCCTTTACTGACATTTACGCCACCATGGACGACATGGCGACCTACAAGGTCAAAGCGCTGGAAAACATGAAGCAAACCGTGGACGTGCTGAACAACGAAATCCACAAATCGCAGACGTATCTTGACCGCGTGCGCGGCGAAAAAGCGGCGACCGAAGTGGCGCGGTTGAATATGCCGAGTGAATTGACGTTGTGAGAATAAACGTCGCCCGGATGAAGCACCGCGAAATCCGGGAACTGTTTAGCCGAGTGCGATACTTACCCCGGATTGGCATCCGGGGTACAAAAATCGGCGGCATTTAAAACGAATTAAAGACGATCCGTGAGATACCAGCATGCAAACCACCACCAAGCCTAAATTCAATCTTTTCAACCTGATTGTGGTCGTGGTGATCGCGCTGCTTGCATGGTCATGGTTTAGCGGCACGTCCAAGACGCCTCAGTCCGACGCGCAAAACGACAGCCGCGCCTTGCAGGTACTCGCTGGTTCCGAACTCAAAGACATCGAGCCACTGCTACCGCAACTGGAGAAAGACACCGGCGTGCGCCTCAAACTGGTCTACACCGGCACGCTGGACGGTGCCGAGCAACTGGCGCAAGGTGCAAACTACCCTCTAGCCTGGTTCTCGCACGCCAAATATCTGGAGCTGCTGGACGGTGCGCGCAATCGTGTCGTGGCACGAGAAAAAATCGCCCTCTCGCCGGTGATTCTGGGGGTCAACCAATCCAAAGCCAAAGCTCTGGGCTGGGACAAAACCGCGCCGTCTTGGAGCGATCTGGCTGCACGCGCGGCCAAAGGCGAATTCAAATTTGCCATGACCAACCCCACCTCCTCCAACAGCGGCTTTTCTGCATTGATTGCGCTGATCGCCGCGCTCTCCAGCGACCCGGAAAACTTCACCCTCACTGCCGCGCAACAACAAACGGTGCAAGACTTCTTCAAAGGCCAACGCCTGACCGCCGGATCGTCCGGTTGGTTAAGTGAAGCCTTTGTACGCGAACAAGCCAGCCTCGACGGGCTGATTAATTACGAATCCGTACTGTTGCAACTCAACCAAAGTGGGCAACTCAAGGAACCGCTGACCCTGATCTACCCGCGTGAAGGCGTGGTCACAGCGGACTATCCACTCTTGCTGCTTGATGCCAGCAAGCGTGCCGACTATGACAAGGTGGTGGCCTGGCTCAAAAGCCCGGCTATTCAGGAACGCTTGATGAAGGAGACTGACCGCCGTCCGATTCTGCCCAGCATCCCGCTCGAAGCGCGTTTTGGCAGCCAAACCCTAATCGAACTGCCCTTCCCCGGCCAGCGTTCGGTGGTGGATCGCATCCTCACCAGCTATCTGGATGAGCAGCGCATTCCTGCCCATGCGTATTTCGTCATCGACCTGTCGGGCTCGATGCAGGGCGAGCGCATTACCGCCCTGCGCCAAGCCTTGTTGAACCTGATGGGCGGCGATACTTCGCTCAGTGGCCAGTTCTCCAGCTTCCGCGAACGCGAAGAACTCAGCTTCATCCCTTTCCGCAATATCGTCGAACCCGCTGAGAACTTCACCATCGGCAGCGGCGCGGACAAGGAAATCAGCTTGGCACCCGCACGCCAATTTGCCCAAGGCCTGACGCCGGGAGGTGGCACGGCGATTTACAGCGCACTGGCCGAGGCCTACCAGAAAATTGCCGTCGCCCAACAACAACAGCCCAATCGCTATTATTCTGTGGTACTGATGACCGATGGCATCAACAACAACGGCATGGATTTTGACAATTTCCGCGCCTTTTTTGCACAATTACCGCCCGATACGCGCAAGATCAAAACCTTTCCTATTCTTTTTGGCGATGCCGACACTCAGGCCATGCAGCAGATTGCCGACATGACCGGCGGTAAGGTATTTGATGGCAACAAAAATCTTGCCAGTGCATTCAAAGCCATACGCGGCTATCAATAAGGTCAACCATGAGTCGTGTTTTAGTCCAGATTCTGATTGGTGTCGCCGCCGCCGTGGCAGCTTTTATCGGCCTACTTTCCTATACGCGCAAGCGCAAGGCCGAACGCGAAGCGATAGAAACATTAACCCGCGAAAAAGCCGAACTGGAGGCCGCTTTGCAAGAAAAACAAGCCAGCAGCCCGCCGCCACCGCCTGCTAAAAAACACCGTTTTTGGGTTTGGCTGTATAGCAACGGCAATTTATTGGGCAGCGCCCTCGCCTTGGTCGGTCTGGGTTTGTATTTCACAGGACTTCTCGGCGACATTTGGTGGCTCATCGTCCCCGGACTGTATGCCGCAGGCTACCTCATTGCCCCACAACCGCGCCCACGCCAAGGTGCGCTTTCGCAGGCGCAAATGGATTTGCACGAGGCACTGGATGAGTTGCGGCGCCGCGCCCACAACGGCCTGACAGCCGAGCGACTGGAGACGTTTGAACGCCTGATTGCCAGCCTGCGTGACACACTGCCCCTACTCGAACAACAATCGCTAGGGGATCGCAGCGCCTACACCCTGCGCCAGACCATCCTCGATTACCTGCCCGCCACCCTGGACAACTACCTGCGCCTGCCCAAAGCCTACCGCCAAATGCACAAACTTGCCGACGGCCGCACCCCGCGTCAGGTCTTTGTCACCCAGCTCAACACCCTCAACGACGAAGTACAAAGCAGCCTAGCCGCACTGGCAGAAAACGATGCCCAACAACTGCTCGCCAATGAGCGTTTTCTGGCTGATCGTTTCTCGCGCCCTGAATCGTTCTGAATGCTGCAAACCTGGCCGCCACCGTTTCATGTGCGCCTATCACAACGCACCAAACGCATTCTGGTCAGCATTCACCCCCAGCGCGGGTTGGAAATCGTTACGCCCAAACGCCTTGGCACACAACAGGCGCTGCATATCATTGCACAGCACCGCGCCTGGATTGAGGACAGGCTCTTACTGCGCCAAGCGCACAATGCTTCCGCTGCAAACGCAGCGTGGCCAAGCGATCAGCCGCCCGAAAATATCTACCTGCCCGCGCTGGATGAACACTGGCAACT
>DYLI01000153.1:0-1816 GCA_020722165.1 Halothiobacillus neapolitanus
GCTTGGAGCCGCGGGCCTCATCCCCCTCGGGGGCCTGACGCGAATGCGGCAGGTCTGGGGGCGCTCTCATCGCGTTGGGGTGCTCGATGCGATGCCTGCAGCTTAGGCCGCAATAATTGAAAAGAACAATTGAAAGTTTTAATTCGATTGATTGAATATAACTAGTACCCATCGGTGTAGATCCCCAGAAAATGAGACTTTTTGGCTTTTGGGAGGTCGTCCGCCATGGCAAGATACCCCTGTGTATGGGATTCAAAAAAACCAAAAAAAACCCCACTGCTTACTAGCGTGGCGCTCACGCAGTCGAGACAATGACAGAATGAAACAAACCGATCTTGATCTTGATCTTGACCTTGACATGGACCTGGCTTGCTGTAAGACCCGCAAAGCGCAGTTCCTCGGCGAGATGGAGCGCGCGGCGTCGTGGGGGACTTCGCGCGCGCTGATTGCGCCGGTTGCTCCACGCAAGGATCGGGGTCGGCCGCTATTCGGTGTCGAGGTGGCGCCGTGCACTCACTTCCTTCAAAAGGGGGGCGGACTATCGGACATGGCGATGGAAGAAGCGCTGTTCGACGCCACGCTGATCGCAGCGCCCAGCTCGATCAAAAACAGCACCGGCACGCGTGACCCCGAGTCGCATCAAATCCAGAAGGGAAGCCAGCGGCATTTTGGGATGAAGGCCCCTATTGGCATGGACGCTGACAGCGGCTTGATGCACACGGTGGCGGGTACGTCGGCCAACGTCCACGACGTCCCCCAAGCCCATCATTGCGTGCATGGCGAAGAGGCGGACGTGTTCGCCGATGCGGGCTGCCAAGGCGTGGACAAGCGCACGGCGATGTGCGCAAACCTGGGCAAGCCCGAGAAAGCTCAGGCGTGCATCCGCGCCAAAGTCGAACAGCCGTTCCGGGTGATCAAGCGCCAGATCAGCCGCACGCCGGTGCGCTGCCGCGGACTCGCGAAGAAAGCGGCGCAGATCCCCACGCTGTCTGCGCAACCCGACCTGTGGCTGGCCCGGAGGCGCTTGCTGGTGGAGCAGGGCGTTCGCGATCCGCGAAGCACCCTACCGTGGGGCCGAAACGAACGCGGTGGGATGCATCGCAGCGCGCAAGGATTCGAAATGCCTGTCCGAATCCTTCCTATGGTCTTCATCACGCATCGAACCAGACCTCAGCTGATTTTGAGCACCCTTTTCAAAAGTGAAGAAGCCACACATCATAAAATTTTTATACCTTGATCAAATGCACGTGCCGAGTAAACGCCAAGCTTAATGTTTGAGTAAAAAGACAATATCGTGACTTACAAATCATGGATCACACGAAAATTCGAGCGCCTTTGACGCTCAAAAATCATGTGCGTAATTCAGTGCAAACGGTTGCGATGCATAGTGGAATTTCCAATTGGCTGGCTCAGAAGAACCGCGCGCGCCGTATTTTGATGCTGCATGGCATTGGCGATATCAAGATGACGCAGGCAGATTTCTATCGCGTCATGTCATGGCTGAAACGGCGCTATCAAATCGTTCCACTCGGTCGAATGATTGAGGACATCATTTCGAATCGTCCTGCTCCATATGGCGCCAATGCCAGCGAGTTGGCGATCACGTTCGACGACGGTCTGCGCAATCAATTCAAACTCGCGTGTCCTGTAATCAAAGAACTTGATTTGAGCGCCACGATTTTTGTATGTCCTGGTCTAGTAGAGTCTGGAAAATGGTTGTGGACGCACGAAGCGCGGGCCCGAATGCGGCGTCTATCCCCTGATGCCCTGGCAGAATGGGCTGCACTTGTGGGCGCTCCGTCCAAGAACGAAGACG
>DYLI01000153.1:1916-3268 GCA_020722165.1 Halothiobacillus neapolitanus
CTCTGACCCATGCAAGACAATCTCCAGAGTAGGCCGAAGCTGCCTAGTTCTGAGTCTTCATCTGCACTCACCGCAGACGATTTCGACTTTCACCTGCCGCCCGAACTGATCGCCCAGCATCCGCCGACGCGGCGCAGCGACAGTCGCCTGCTCGATGCGGGCAGTCCGCCGGCGCTGATCGACCGCGGGTTTCGCGACTTGCCCGGTCTGCTGCGCGCAGGCGATCTGGTGGTGTTCAACGACACCCGGGTGATTCCTGCGCGGTTGTGGGGCTTCAAGGCGGCCAGGGAAGCCGGTGCTGTTTTGGGCGGCGCGGTGGAAGTGCTGGTGGAGCGGGTGCGGGCGGACAACCGGGTCTGGGCGCATGTGCGGGCGAGCAAATCGCCCAAGCCGGGCCAGGTGTTGTGGCTGGGCGCGGCTCGACCCGATAAGGCGGCAAGCGACGAGCCGCACGGGTCAGCGCCGCTTTTCGCCGTGACGACCGTGGGCCGGGCCGGGCCGGATGGCGGCTTGTTCGAACTGGAGTTTCCAGCCGAGCCTCTGGCCTTGTTGCAGCAGTACGGCACGGTGCCCTTGCCGCCTTACATCACCCACGCGCCGGACGGTGACGATGTGCAGCGCTACCAGACGGTGTATGCGCAGCACCCCGGCTCGGTGGCCGCGCCCACGGCGGGGCTGCACTTCGACGAGGCCATTCTGGCGGCAATCGACGCGATAGGCGCGCAGCGCGCTGCCGTCACCCTGCATGTGGGGGCGGGCACGTTTCAGCCAGTGCGGGTGAACGATCTGCGGCAGCACCAGATGCACAGCGAGTGGTACACCGTGCCCGAGGCGACCGCTCAGGCGATTGCCGTGGTGCGTGCGCGACAGGCGCAGGCGCTCGCGGCAGGTCGGCTGCACGCCGCCCCGCGGGTGGTTGCGGTGGGCACGACGGCGATGCGCGCGCTCGAATCGGCCGCGCTGGCGGCGGAAGCCGCCGGGGCGCCAGACGGCACGGTGCTGCCGGGCGCCCGCGACACCGCGCTGTTCGTCACGCCGGGTTATCGCTTTCGCGTGGTGGACGCGCTGCTGACCAATTTTCATCTGCCCAAGTCCACCTTGCTGATGCTGGTGTCGGCCTTTGCCGGCATGGAGACGATACGCGCGGCCTACGCCCATGCCATTGCCCAGCGCTACCGGTTTTTCAGCTACGGAGATGCCATGTGGCTGACCCGTCAGGATTTGCGTTGACACAAAACCATCCCGGCGTCATGCGCCCAGAAAAAAAGCCAAAGACCGCTAAGTCTTTGGCTTCATTGAACAAATTTTGGTTGCGGGGACAGGATTTGAACCTGTGACCTTCGGGTTATGAG
>DYLI01000154.1 GCA_020722165.1 Halothiobacillus neapolitanus
ATAGGACGTGCGGCTTATGACAACCCCTTTCTGTTGCTCGAAGCCGACCGCCTGATTTTTGGCAGCACCCAAGCCGACCCGACTCCGGAAGATGTGATGCGCCAGTTTTTGGACTACGTTGAGTTCCAGCTCAAAAAAGGTATTGAACTACACGCCATGACCCGCCACATTCTCGGCGCATTTCGTGGTGCATCCGGCGCGCGCGCCTTCCGCCGCCACCTGAGTGAATACGGCACGCAGCCTGACATGCACAAAGAAAATGCCGCCGATGTTTTGCGCGAAGCGTTGTATTACGTCGGCGTTAAATTGGGCTGGTAAGGCAAAAGCTCGTGTAGCCCGGATGACCATCCGGGGAAGCCTCACAATCGAAGCGACCGACCCCGGATTCTGCTGCGTTTCATCCGAGCTACCCCCGCAAATGCTCTACGACACTCAGCCCATCCAAGCGGTAAGCCTTGCCAAAGCCGGCAATAAAACGCCCCTGTTTGGGCTTAAAAACAAACGCATGAAAATCGTTCAAGCCGCGTAATAACGGCACAATCGAGCCGAAACGCGCCTGCATGAGTTCAAATATCGCGTCACTACGCTCATGCTCTCGCGCAAGTCGAGTTACCACGCAACTTAGCGTCATGCGTAATCGCGCATAGGGCTGGCGCGTTTCAGCTTCATCTTCCAACAGGATGATCTGCGCGCTCGGTTCATGCTCAAGGTGCCGTGTATGTGGGGCAAGACCGCTCAAAAGCACGGCAAACGCACCCTCCACATGCACAAAAGGCGCAACGCCCAACTCACACCCGCCCTCTGCATCGGCGGTCGCAAGAACGAGAGATTGCCGTGTTGCGATAAAACTTTCGAGCGTTTTTTGTATGCTCGAAAACTCGCTGCTCGGTTCAGTTTTGAGCACTGTACTTTCCATGTAAATCCAAAACCCGCGCCACATATTCGGTGGTTTCGTTATATGGCGGCACACCGCCGTATTTCATCACGGCGCCCTCGCCTGCGTTGTAGCCCGCTGCGACAAGACTCATGTCGCCATTAAACTTGTCCAATAAAAAGCGTAAATAGGTCACGCCACCACGGATATTTTCCTTCGGGTCAAACGCATTGCCCACGCCAAAACGCGCTGCTGTCCCCGGCATCAACTGCATCAAACCCATAGCCCCGGTGCGCGACACCGCCGTCGGATTAAAGCTGCTTTCCGCGTGAATCACGGCGCGCACCAAGGCAGGATCGACTGATTTCGCAGTCGCCATGGCCAAAATCGTATCGTTATAGGCTTCGCGGTTGAGCTTCCAGTTTGCGGACTTAAACAGACTACCCGTCCAGCCCTTTTCAAAGGACTGATAGGCCGAAGTGGAAACCAGCGTTAACGTGCGTTGAGGAATATTGGTCAACATCGCTGCGCCATTATTCTGCTTATAACGGTAGACATAGGTTGTCTTGGCTTGCGCTGTTGCAGCCATCGTTTTGGGGGGCTTCGACGCAGCCTGTGCAGCCATTAACGCTGCATTTTCTTGGAGAGCCTTTTCAACTATTTTTTCGACTGGAATGGTTTCAGTCGTGGCCGTTGCATCGGGTGTCTGAGCTTGCACAACCGGCCTAGCCGCCTTGCTTACAGGCTTGCCGACATGAACATTGGTGCAGTTAGTGATGCCCTTGTTATCCACAAAACAGCGGATTTTTGTATCTCCCGCGAACGCAATACTAGGCAAGCTCATAAGCGCGCCCAGCAGCAACAGCGGTGTTTTGGAATAAATTTTCATGTTGCGAATGATAGTCTTAGCTGGGGCGGGTGCAAGCAGATATGCCACACATACAACACTTATCACCCAAAGATTACCTTGGGCTCATCCCAGACCCGGAAACAACTCCAATAAACCGCCTGCCATCATTTCCACGGCAAGCGCGGCAAGAATCATGCCCATCAAGCGGGTGACCAGATTCACACCGGTGGTTCCCAAGCGGCTGGCAATGTATTCGGCTGAACGAAACACCAAAAACACACTCAGTGCCACCACCACGATGGCCAAAGCCAGGGCAAGGTAAACATCCAGCCCGCCACCGTGTTGGTGCGATTGCACAATCACGTTACCCATTGCTCCGGGACCTGCCAGCAAAGGCACACCGAGAGGCACCACCGCAACGGCATTACGCGCCATGGCCTCTTCCGCCTCTTCCGGTGTCTGGTGCATGCCCTTTTCATTGGCGCTCAACATCGACAAGGCCAGCACCAGCAAAATCAGGCCACCGCCGACCGCAAACGAGGCCAGGCTAATACCAAACGCACTCAACAAACCTTCGCCAAGCAACAGCGATACCAGCAATACCACAAACACCGTCAGTGCTGCTGCCCGCGCCGCCGCATGAGAACGTTCACGCGTCCAGCCGTGGGTCACGCTGAGAAAAAAAGGCACGATGCCAATCGGCTCAACAATGGCAAACAGGCTCACCGTCATTTTCAAAAATTCACTCACTTGAATCATGTTGCGTCTCGGTGGTGGCTCAGAATCTTCTCAGAGCCAACATAGACTACAACAAGCATTCACGCACAAAAAAGCCGGAGTTCACCATCTCCGGCTGGCTTAAGCTCAGGACAACGCTGAGGCTCAGGCGTTTTTCAATTCCTTCACCCAAGCTTCCATGGCGGTGGTCGCAACCGGCATCGGTGGCTCCATGAAATTCACCACAAATTTGTCACCCAAATCCGCCACACCAATGGAACGCGGGCGCACCGCCATCACGTGCGGATTGGGCAGCGCCGTGCCAAAACAGAACACGATTAGCTTTGCATCCACAATTTCAGGGGCTATCTTGCCTTCCGGCAATGCCTTGGTGTGGGCAAAATGATCGAACGTGCCAATGTAGGCTGCGATAGGATGCGCTGCGATTTTGGCGTGAAAGAAGGCGATAATCTCATCCACGCTCGCCATCGTGGTTTCACTTTTCGGTAAATCCAATTCAAAAACCGGATAGCGTTCCATCAAAATACTTTGCTTCATCTTTAACTCCTCATCATTGATTAACTAAACACATGACTACATCAACGAAATTGATTATCGCCCAATGAAACCCTCCCCGTCCAATCCCGACACGCACGCTCGGTTGTTACGTCTCGCTACCCAAGCAAGCTTGGGCGTGGCGCTCATTCTCATTCTAGTCAAAATCAGTGGCTGGTGGTTGACCGAATCCGTCAGCCTGCTAGCTTCCTTGCTGGACTCTTCCGCTGATTTGGTCGCTTCGATGCTCACTTTT
>DYLI01000155.1 GCA_020722165.1 Halothiobacillus neapolitanus
CAAAATCGCCCATCTGGTGCGCGAGCTACAGGTACCTGCGCGCCACATCTACGCCGTCACTTTCACCAACAAGGCGGCGCGTGAGATGCAGGCGCGCGTGGGGAAAATGCTCTCATCCGATGAACGGCGCGGGCTGCATGTTTCCACGTTTCACACCCTAGGCTTGACCATTCTTAAACACGAGTTTGCAGCGGCAGGACTGCGACGTGGCTTTTCGATTCTGGATGCGGAAGATGCCCTGTCCATGCTGCGCGAGCTGTCCAAACTGCCGGATAAAGCCCAAATTGAAGAACTGCGCCAGCGCATTGGCCGTTGGAAAAACGACGGCATTGCACCCGAACAAGCCGCATCAAGCGCCATCGATGACGACGAGCAACACGCCGCCCGCCTGTTCGCCGCGTACGAACGCCAACTGCGCGCCAGCAATGCGTTGGACTTCGACGACCTGATCGCCCTGCCCGTGCGCCTATTGGCCGAACATGCCGAGATTCGTGCCAAATGGCGGCTACGTGTGCGTTATCTGCTGGTGGACGAAGTGCAGGACACCAATGCCGCGCAATACGCACTACTGCGCCATTTGCTGGATGTTTCCGCCAACCTGACCGCCGTAGGTGACGATCATCAATCCGTTTACGCCTGGCGCGGCGCGCGTCCCGAAAATCTGCAACTACTCGGCAGCGATTACCCCACCCTCAAAACCATCAAGCTCGAACAGAACTACCGTTCGGTCAACACCATTCTTAAAGCCGCCAACGCGCTGATTCGCCACAACAGCAAGCAATTCGAAAAGAACCTATGGAGCGCGCTAGGCGAAGGTGAGCCCTTACGCGCCATGCTTTGCAAGGATGCCGATGACGAGGCGCTGCGCGTGGCGGTCGAAATCCTGCAACACAAGTTCAAACAACGCACCCAGTTTGCCGAGTACGCCATTCTTTATCGCGGCAATCATCAAGCACGTTTGCTGGAAGGCGCGCTGCGCCAGCACGCCATTCCCTACCACATCACCGGCGGCCAATCGTTTTTCGACCGCTCGGAAATCCGCGATTTATCCGCCTATGTGCGACTTTTGGCGAACCCAGACGATGACACTGCCTTTCTGCGCGTGGTCAATACGCCGCGCCGCGAAATTGGCGCGAGTACACTGGAAAAGCTTGGTGAATACGCCCAAGGCCGCAAGCTGCCGCTGATTGCCGCCAGCCGCGAACTCGGCTTGGCGCAAAACTTGGGCGAGCGCACTTATGAGCGCCTGCAACATTTCAACACCTGGCTCGACTCTCTGCGCCAAGCCAGCGACCACGCGCCGCTGGCGGGTATCCGCCAACTGATTGCCGACATCAACTACGAAGACTGGCTGAAAGACACCTCCGACACCCCCAAACAGGCCGAACGCCGCTGGCAAAACGTCAATGACTGGCTCGAATGGCTGGATAAGGTCGCCAACGGCGAAGAGAGCATGGACATTCAGGAGCTGGCCGCGCGCGCCAGCCTGATGGGGATTTTGGAGCGGCAAAACGAGGATGAAGCTGGCGACCAGGTGCGCCTGATGACCCTGCACGCCGCCAAAGGGCTGGAGTTTCCCCATGTGTTCATTATCGGCATGGAAGAAGAACTGCTGCCACACCGCGAAAGCATGGACGACGAGAAGCTGGAAGAAGAGCGCCGCTTGGCCTATGTCGGCATCACCCGCGCGCAGCACAATCTGACCTTCACTCTGACCAAAAAGCGCAAACGCTATGGCGAGTGGGTGGATTCCGAACCCAGCCGCTTTCTGGATGAAATCCCGCCCGAACTGTTGCAATGGGAAGGCCGCAACGACGAACGCGATCCGGAGGAGAAAAAAACCAAGGGACGGGCGCAGCTTGAGGGGTTGAAGGCACTACTGGGCGGATAATGTGTCCATTCGGGTTTACAATGCCCGGCTAATTTTTTGCTCAGGAATTCAACCACCATGCTCGCCCACATCACTCCCGTCCGCCGCGCCCTGCTTTCTGTGTCCGACAAAAGCGGTCTGCTGGAATTTGCGCGTTTTTTGACTGCACAGAATGTCGAGCTGCTCTCCACGGGCGGCACGGCCAAAATGCTGCGCGAGGCGGGCTTGGCGGTGAAAGATGTATCCGATTACACCGGCTTTGCGGAAATGATGGATGGCCGCGTGAAAACCCTGCATCCGAAAGTGCATGGCGGGATTCTTGGACGACGCGGCAAGGATGATGCGGTCATGACCGAACATGGCATTCAACCGATTGACCTGGTGGTGGTCAATCTCTACCCCTTCGCGGCGGCCACGGCCAAGGCCGATTGTAGCTACGATGACGCGGTGGAAAACATCGACATTGGCGGGCCAACCATGGTGCGCGCAGCGGCGAAAAATCATGCGGATGTAACGATTATCGTCAACCCTGCCGACTACCCCCGCGTGCAGGATGAAATTAAAACCCAACAGGGCGTAAGCGCCGCAACACGCCTTGATCTGGCGGTACGCGCCTTTGAGCACACGGCGGCCTACGACGGCATGATTGCCAACTATTTTGGCGCGCGCGTGGGCGCAGCTTCGTTTACGCAGCCTGCTGATTTTCCTCGCACTTTCAACCTGCAAGTCGAAAAAAGCATGGACTTGCGTTATGGCGAAAACCCACACCAGCGCGCTGCGTTTTATATCGAACATGACGCGCCGATGGGCAGTATTGCCCGCGCCACTCAGCTTCAGGGCAAGGAACTGTCCTACAACAACATTGCCGATACCGATGCGGCGCTGGAGTGCGTGAAGCAATTTGCTGCGCCCGCGTGCGTGATTGTGAAGCACGCCAATCCTTGCGGCGTGGCGGTGGGTGAGAGCATCCTTGCGGCCTATGAGCGAGCCTATCTGACCGATACCGAATCGGCCTTCGGCGGCATTATCGCCTTCAACCGCCCGCTCGATGCCGCCACCGCGCAAGCGATTGTTGAGCGTCAGTTTGTGGAAGTGATTATCGCCCCCGAAGCCAGTGCCGAGGCTTTGGCGGTTACGGCAGCGAAGAAAAACGTGCGTGTTCTGATCTGTGGTGAACTAAACGCAGACGTACCGCGTCTGGATTACAAGCGTGTCACCGGCGGTCTGCTGGTGCAGGATGCTGATCTGTCCGTGCTCGCAGAGACCCGCGTCGTCAGCCAGCGCACACCCACGGAAAGCGAGATGCGCGACCTGCTGTTTGCCTGGAACGTGGCTAAATTCGTCAAATCGAATGCGATTGTGTATGC
>DYLI01000156.1 GCA_020722165.1 Halothiobacillus neapolitanus
TGTCGTGATGAGGCTAAATGCGCCATCCATGGCGCTTTTACCCAGCTTCCGCAGGTCAGTTCACGGCGGCATCAAAAGGGGGAAGGAAAATCCAAAGCCAAAGCCAAAGCCAAAGCCAAAGCTGCGCCTTTGGCAAAGGGGTCAAATTGCGGAGCGCAACAGCACATACATCGCCCCCTGTCCGCCATCGGCAGGCCGCGCCGCACAAAAAGCGAGCACACGTGGGCATTGTGGCAGCCAAATCGATAACAGGCGCTTGAGTTTGCTCTGTCCGTGCGGTGAGTTGTAGCCCTGTCCGTGAATGATAAGCACACATACGGCTTCACCGGGGTAACGATGGGACGCGGGTTGTTGCACGAGCCACGCGACACGTTGGCGGGCTTCCTCGACATGGCAACCATGCAGGTCCAGCGTGGCGGCAATACGGTGCTTACCTTGACGCAGGCGGCGCAGGGTTTGTGGCGCGAGCGAAGGGTGTTGAAAACCAGAATGGGCAGAGGTATGAGGGCTTGGCTCTAGTTCAGGGTTAAGTGGTGCGTAAGGATCGTGATCGCTGAAATACGCTTGCGGGGTGGCGGCTTGCTGTTCGCGTGAGCGCGGGCGTAGCTTGGGCGCAGGGCGGCGCGGGTGGGGGTGAAGCTGCGCTTTGGCTTGGATACGCCTGACCTCGCCGCGTGTTGCGCCGATTGTTTCGTGAAATAGCTGGATGTCTTCGTCGTTCATGGCTTTTTTGTTGTGCAAAGCACGGATTCAGGTTGCTGCATTTGGGGGGCATAGGGCAAGATGCGGGGGGCTCATTTTTCCCTTTTTAATAAAGTGCATTCAATACCATGAATATCCTGATTTCCAATGATGACGGTGTTTACGCGCCGGGCATTCGTGCCTTGGCCGAGGCGATGCGCCCACTGGGGCGGGTGATGATTGTGGCACCGGATCGTGATCGCAGTGGCGCGAGTAATTCCTTGACGCTGGCCTACCCGTTGCGGCCACGTTTGATTGAGCCGGATGTGTGGTCGGTGGATGGTACGCCGACCGATTGCGTGCATTTAGCGCTCACTGGGCTGCTGGATTTTAAGCCGGATATTGTTATTTCTGGTATCAATCACGGCGCGAATATGGGCGATGATGTGCTGTATTCCGGCACGGTGGCGGCGGCGACTGAAGGACGATCTTTAGGTTTGCCGGCCATTGCTTTGTCGATGGATGCGCATGATCCACAGCATTTGCGCACCGCTGGGATGGCTGCCACCTTGTTGGTGCAGAGCATCTCTTCGCATTCCCTGCCGCCGAATACGCTGTTGAACGTGAATGTCCCCGACCGTCCCTGGGCTGAGATCAAGGGTCTGCGCGCCACCCGTTTGGGTAAGCGTCATCCCTCCGCGCCGATGGTGCCTGCGCTGGACCCGCGCGGTAAGCCGATTTATTGGGTTGGTCCTGCGGGAGCGGCGGCGGATGAGGGTGAGGGGACGGATTTTGCCGCCGTGCGCGAAGGCTGGGTGTCGGTCACACCGATTCATTTTGATATGACCCGTTACGAAGCACTGGCTGGGCTTGCGGGGTGGTTGCCTGATGTCGCAGCGCGCTGAACCCTTGACCGAATTGTCTTTAAGGGGCAGCGGGCTGACCTCGCCGCGCAGTCGTGAGCGTCTGATTGAGCGCTTGCAGCTGATGGGTATCAGCAATAAGCGCGTGCTGGAGGCGGTGCGCCAAGTGCCGCGTCATCTGTTTGTCGATGAGGCCTTTGCCGGGCGGGCGTATGAGGATACGGCTTTGCCGATCGGTTTGGGACAAACCATTTCGCAGCCGTATATGGTGGCGCGCATGAGTGAGGCGATTTTGCAGGCTGGAACGCCTCAGCGGGTGTTGGAAATTGGCACTGGGTCGGGCTATCAAACGGCGGTTTTGGCGCATTTATGTGGCCGAGTGTACAGCCTGGAACGCATTGGCAGCCTGCTTGAACAGGCGCGGGAGCGTTTCAAGCGTCTTGATATTCATAATGTTTCCCTGCGTCATGCGGATGGAACGCAGGGGTGGTCGGCGCATGCGCCTTACGATGCCATCGTAGTCACCGCCGCTCCGGATGATATTCCGCCGCGTTTGTTGCAGCAGCTTGCCGATGGCGGTCGCATGGTGATTCCGGTCGGCGCGCAGGGTGGTGCACAGCATTTGTTGATGATTCGACGTGAGCAGGGTGTGTTGACGGAACAAGTTTTGGAAGATGTGGCCTTTGTGCCTTTAATTCGTGGAGCCTTGGTATGAAGCTATTTGGTGGGTTGTATGACAAGGTGATTGGTTGGAGTAAACATCCACGTGCGCCGTGGTTTTTGGGTGGGTTGAGTTTTGCAGAATCTTCGTTCTTTCCCATTCCGCCCGATGTATTACTTGCCCCGATGTGTATTGCACGGCCGGAAAAGTGGTGGCGTTTGGCTTTACTAACCACCGCGATGTCGGTTATTGGTGGATTGTTTGGTTATTTTTTAGGTTCAGTTTTCTTTGACTTACTGACACCATGGATCGCCAAAATGGGTTACACCCCTGCGATGGAAAAAGCACGTGCATGGTTTACCGAATGGGGTTTCTGGGCGGTATTCCTCGCAGGTTTTTCACCTATTCCCTACAAAGCCTTCACCATTACCGCTGGTGCCATGGGAATGCCGTTGATTCCCTTTGTACTGGCTTCGATTTTTGGTCGCGGTGGGCGATTTTTCCTCGTGGCTTGGTTAATGGCGCGCTTTGGCGTGGCATTTGAAGCGCGCTTGCGTCCGTTTATGGAATGGCTGGGCTGGGGTGTGGTCGCGTTAGTGGTTGTCGCTTATTTGGTTATGAGTCATTAAATGAAATCCCGGTTCACATTCCTTGTTTTTGTCTCATTTCTGCTTTTGGCAGGCTGTAGTTCTTCGCCTACTCGCGTTGTTCCAGCGAATGGTGTGCATGTAGTGCAAAAAGGCGAATTCATTAGCCAGATTGCACGATATTATGATTTGGAATGGGAAGAATTGGCCAGGCTGAATGGGCTTATGCCGCCTTATGCGCTGCGGATCGGGCAGCGTTTACGCTTAACTCCGGGGGCATCCAATTTATCCAGCACCTCGAGTCGTGTCGAAGAGCGCGTGGATAACACGGACCCTGGCGAGCCGATTGGCACAATCCCTTGGATATGGCCGACCGAAGGCCGCGTGGTCAGTACCTTTAAGGCCAAGGATGCGACGCGTAAAGGTATTGATATTGCGG
>DYLI01000157.1 GCA_020722165.1 Halothiobacillus neapolitanus
TGGCCGCTGCGTGTGTACATGAAGCCTGCGATGGCGCGGGTGCCGTTGAGGGTGCCGGTTTTGAGCAGGGCGCGGCCTTGGATGTCTTCGTTTTGCATGCGCTTGCGCACGGTGCCGTCGATGCCGACGATGGGCAGGGAGGGGGCGAATTCGGGCATGGTGGGGCTGCGGTAAACGTGCATGAGCAAGTCGCCGAGCTGGCGGGCGCTGATGCGCGCGTCGCGTGACAGGCCGGAGCCGTTGCCAAGCACGAAGCCCGGCCAGTTCATGTTGTTTTCGGTGAGCCAAAGATTAACGGCGCGTGTGCCTTTTTCCGGGGTGGCCGGTGCGCCGAGTTTTTTGGCGGCGACCGATAGCAGAAGTTGGCGTGCCATGACGTTGCTGCTGAGTTTGTTCATCGGGATGATGATGTCGGCCAGCGGGCGCGATTGGTAGGTGTAATACAAACTGGCTTTGGCGGGCGTGGGGGCGACGCGCACATTGCCGTTAAAGCTGCCGCCTTGCTGTGCCCACATACTGTTGAATGCGCCGAGCAGCATGTTTTCCGGTGGAACCACCACGCGGTACATGTCTTTTTCGCCGCAGTTTGGGGAGAAGCTGCCGCTAAATTCGAGCACGGTTTCGGTCGGCGTGGGTTTGACGCTGATTGAGGGTTCGCCGCAGCCGGCTTTTTTCGAGGCTTTGATGCTGTTTTCAATGCGCATGCCGGGGATGGGTAGTTCGCTTTGGATATTCAGGCGGCTGCTGACCGGGTCGGGGGCGATCAGGAAGCGGGTGGCGCGTTGGTTGAGCAATAGGGCTTCGGGCAGGGCGTTGTAGGGTTTGTAGGGCGCGCCATCAAACGCCGCCGGGTCTTCGGGCGGTAGGCTGAAAAAGCTGTTGTCGAGCACCAAGTCGCCTTGAATCGTGTGTAGCCCTTGGTTGCGTAGGTCTTGCACGAGTGCCGCCAGGTCTTCGGTGAAGAACATGGGGTTGCCATAGCCCTTGAGGATTAAATCGCCTTTGAGCACGCCATTGATTACGGGTTTGCTGGTGTAAGCCTCGGTCGGCCAGGTGTAGCTGGGGCCGAGAATGTCGAGAGCCGCTGCTGTGGTGACGAGCTTCATGACGGAGGCGGGGTTTTGCGGGCGGTCGGCATTCCAGCTTAGCAGGGGTTTGGCGCTGTCTACCGCCTGTACCCAGATGCTTAGGGTGCTGGGGGATGAATTGTTTGCCGCGAGGGTGTCTTCCACATTGGCCGGAAGCTCGGCGTAGGGGGTTAGGTCGGCGGCGTGCGCTTCCAATGCGAGTGGCAGAAGGAGGGCGGCGAGGATTTGAGTGAGTATTTTCATAGGCGCACACTTTAGCAGTCTGTCGAACTTGGTGCGATCTGGCTGCAAAAGCCGCTGACCGATCCATATTTCACCGATTTTTTGGCCAATAGTCCCCGCTATTGCCAAAAAAATCGGCAAAATCTGTCCTCGGTCAGCGAATTTTTCGCTACAGCCGTCCAAGTCCGACAGACTGCTAGCCTGGAGCAAGCAAACAGGCTAGTCTTACGCGCTTTGATTTTGTTGGGGAAAGTTGTCATGAGCGCGCAGTTGGATAATGTCAGCCTGAATCGTAAGGCCAACCTGTATTTTGATGGCAAAGTGGTCAGCCACGGCTTTACTTTGCCCAATGGGCAGAAAGCCACCTTGGGCGTGATTTTCCCCGGCAGCTTCCGTTTTAATGTGCAAGCGCCTGAATTGATGGAAATTACCGCCGGGGCGTGCCGCGTGAATGTCGGCGAAGCCGGTTGGCAGGACATGGCCGCAGGCAGCGTGTTTAAGGTACCGGAAAACGGTTTTTTTGATATTGAAGTCGTCGAAGGTACGGCGGAATATCAGTGTACGTTTGGTTAAGTTTTTTGAATGGTAGCCACAGAGGACACAGAGTTCACCGAGGAGTGAGCACTGTTTGTTTTTCCTCTCTGTGTGCTCTGTGGCTAAATTCATTTTTGTAGGGTGGATAAGCGGGCTTGCGCCAGCTTCGCGTTTAGCGCATCCACCACGCCCTCTAGGTGGATGCGCTACGCTTATCCACCCTACCTATTTGTTGTGGCTAGAACATAAAATGTTAGAAATCAATCCAATTTTGTTTGAAATCAAAGACCTGCAAGAGCGCTCAAAGGCACTAAGGGGGTATCTTTGACTACGATATTAAAGCCGAGCGTCTCGAAGAAGTTTTAAGAGAGCTCGAAGACCCTAACCTGTGGAATAACCCGGAAACCGCGCAGGCGCTGAATAAAGAGCGTGCGGCGCTGGAAGCGGTGGTGCATACGCTCACCGATCTGGATGCGGGTTTGGGCGACGCGGCCGAGTTGTTGCTCATGGCGGCGGAAGAAGACGACGAAGCCACGGTTGCGTCGATTGCCGAGGAGGTCGCCACGCAGCGCGCCAAGGTGGAAAAGCTCGAATTCCGCCGCATGTTTGCAGGCGAGGCCGATGCCAGCAACGCCTTCCTGGACATTCAGGCGGGCGCGGGCGGCACCGAGGCGCAGGACTGGGCGAGCATGATTTTCCGCATGTATCTGCGCTGGGCGGAAAAGCGTGGTTTCAAGACCGAGATTCTGGAAGTGTCCGATGGTGATGTGGCGGGGATCAAGTCGGCCTCGATTCGCGTCGAAGGTGAGTATGCCTACGGTTGGCTACGTACCGAAACCGGCGTGCATCGCCTGGTACGCAAGTCACCGTTCGACTCCGGCAACCGTCGTCATACTTCGTTTTCTTCGGTGTTTGTCGCGCCGGAAGTAGACGATAGCTTTACAATTGAGGTCAACCCGGCGGATTTGAAGGTGGATGTGTATCGCGCCTCTGGTGCGGGCGGGCAGCACGTCAACCGTACCGAATCCGCCGTGCGTTTTACGCATATCCCGACCGGCGTGGTGGTGGCCTGCCAAACGCAACGCTCGCAGATTCAAAACCGCGAAACGGCGATGAAAATGCTTAAAGCCAAGTTGTATGAATTGGAAGTGCAAAAACGTAATGCGGTGGCGCAGGCGCTGGAAGATACTAAATCGGATGTGTCCTGGGGCAACCAGATTCGCTCGTATGTGCTCGATCAGTCGCGCATCAAGGATTTGCGCACCGGTTATGAAACTGGCAACACGCAGGCGGTGCTGGATGGCGACCTTGATCCGTTCATTGAAGCTAGCCTGAAAAGCGGGCTGTAA
>DYLI01000158.1 GCA_020722165.1 Halothiobacillus neapolitanus
AATATGATTCGTGAATCATTGTGCCTGGCCCTCTTAAGTCATTTTCTCCAGTACTGCTTTGTATGTAAAATCCATGCACTACCCTGTTATTATGGTTGCGTATAGTTAGGGTTGAGATGTTTACATGGTCGTGTTTGATTTTGTTGGATATTACTCGAAAGCTATTGTGAAGGTTTTTGGTTGCGCCAATAAATCTTTTGTAATGTTCTGGATTTATGGATTTGAGCAATTTGATTGTATCTTTGTTGTTTGTTTCTTGGGGTCTTGTTAGGCATTTTATTATTAGGAAAAGTGAGTCATAGAAGGAGTCTAGTTCAAGTATGTAGCTTGAAATTAGCTCGCTTTTTTCTTGGTGTTTTGCGTTATCTTGATCGGAAATTAGTGGTTTTATTTTTTTACTCAGCTTGTTTATTTTTTCATTTAAAATGTCAGCTGGATGGGGTAGTTTTTCCGGGTGTTTTTCATGAAAAAGATAATCAGGACTTAGATCGAGTAAATTGTCGTACAAGGAAAGTCCATTTTCTTTGGATAGGTAGGCTTCGGTCATGCTTGGTTCCTTGTTGTTTATTGGTTAGCGTGGCAACAAATTCAAATCACCTTCGAAAACCGCTGCACTTTCTCCCCGCCCAAATACCGATCAAACGGCATACACACATTGCGGATCAGCAGGCGGCCTCGCGGTAGGACGCGGATGTGGTGCTCGTCCATTTCTATTAGTCCGTCGGCGATCATTGGTTGCAGGCGGGGTAGGGCTTCGGCGAAGTAGTCGCTGAAGTTGATGCCGTGTTCTGCGCTGAATTGGGCGTAGTCGAGGCTGAATTGGCAGATCAATTCCATAATTACGGCGCGGCGGATTTCGTCATCCATGGTCATGCACAGGCCGCGCTCGATGGGCAGGCGGCCTTCATTTAATGCAGCGGCGTAGGGTTCCATCTCTTTGACGTTTTGGCTGGTGCAGCCTGCCACCTGGCTGATAGAGGAGACACCGAAGGCCAGTAGGTCGCATTCGGCGTGGGTGGTGTAGCCCTGGAAATTGCGGTGCAGGCTGCCTTGGCGTTGCGCGACGGCGAGGCTGTCGTCGGGCAGGGCGAAGTGATCCATGCCGATGAAGACGTAGCCAGCGGCGGTGAGGTGTTCGATGCTGGCTTGCAGGATGGCGAGTTTGACCGCCGGGGCGGGCATGTCGGCTTCGTTGATGCGGCGCTGCGGTTTGAAGCGCGTGGGCAGGTGGGCGTAGTTGAACATCGACAGGCGGTCGGGGCGGGTTTCCAGTACGCGATCCAGGGTTTTGAGGAAGCTGTCCACGCTTTGCAGCGGCAGGCCGTAGATTAAGTCCATGCTGACCGAGTGGAAGCCTTCGTTGCGTGCGGCATCGAGTACGGCGAAGGTTTCCTCCAAGGATTGGATGCGGTTGACGGCTTTTTGCACGGCGGGATCGAAGTCTTGCACGCCGAGGCTGATGCGGTTGAAGCCGAGTTGGCGCAGCAGTTTGATGCCGGCGGCATCGGCTTCGCGCGGGTCGATTTCAATCGAGTATTCGCCCAAGTCGTCGTCGCGCAGGGTGAAATGGCGGCGCGTGCTGTCCATCAGTCGGGTCATTTCCGCGTGGCTGAGGAAGGTGGGCGTACCGCCGCCCCAGTGCAGTTGATCGACGATGCGATCTTTGCTGACCTCGCGTGCCACCAAGTCCATTTCCTTTTCGAGCAGGGTCAAATAGGGCTCGGAGCGGCTGCGGTCTTTGGTGACGATTTTATTGCAGGCGCAGTAGTAGCAGACGGTGTCGCAGAAGGGGATGTGGAAATACAGTGAGATCGGCCCACCTTGGGCTTGGCTGCGGGCGAGTGCTGCGCGGTATTGCGCTTCGCCGAACTGGTCGGTGAATTGCACGGCGGTGGGGTAGGAGGTGTAGCGCGGGCCGGCGGTGTCGTAGCGTTGGATTAAATCGGCATCGAAAATAAGCTCTTGGTTCATGACTTGCCTTTAGAATGTGCGGCCTATGCAGGGCGGGACGCGAATAATGGATGATTTACTAAGGGTATTAGACTACTTCGGTGTGGTGGTTTTTGCTATCAGTGGTGGGCTGACGGCGGCGCGCAAGGGTATGGATTTGGTCGGTTTTGCGCTGATTGGCACGGTCACGGGCATTGGCGGCGGCACGTTGCGCGATTTGCTGTTGAACAAGCCGGTGTACTGGCTGACCGATTGGGAATATGTGCTGATGACCGTGCTGGCGGCTTGGGCCGTGTTTTTCTTTGCGCGGGCATTTACCTCGCGCATGGCGGCTTCGGTGTTGAATTGGGCCGATGCGGTGGGGCTGGCGGTGTTTAGTTTGATTGGCGCGCAGGCGGCGTTGGCGGCGGGAATGTCGCCGTTGATTGCGGTGGTGCTGGGGATGATGACGGCGAGTTTTGGAGGGTTGCTGCGGGATTTATTGTGTGACGAGCCGCCGATGATTTTGCATCGTGAGGTTTACGCGACGGCGGCGGCGGCTGGGGCGACGGTGTTCGTGCTGCTGCATGAGATGGCTGCGCCGGATGTTTTGACTTTGCTAGCTGGGTTTTTTAGCGCTTTGGTGCTGCGTGGTTTGGGGATTGTCTATGGCTGGCATTTGCCAGCCTTTCCGAAGAGTGAGAATTGATTGAAATGAATGCACTGGAAATACGTGGTTTAACAAAGACTTATGGCAGCGGCACCAAGGCGCTGGATGGAGTGGATTTGACGATTCAGTCCGGCGATTTTTTTGCGCTGCTGGGGCCGAATGGTGCAGGCAAGACCACGGTGATTTCGACGTTGGCCTCATTGGTGACGGCGACGGCGGGCGAGGTGCGGGTGTTTGGGCATGACCTTGAGCGCGAGCGGGCGACGGTGAAGGGCTTGGTCGGTCTGGTGCCGCAGGAATTCAATTTCAATGGCTTTGTGCCGGTGCAGGAGATTGTGCGCCAGCAGGCGGGGTTTTATGGTGTGGCGCGGGCGGAGGCAAGCGAGCGTACGGCGTTTTTGCTGGAGCAGCTTGGTTTGGCGGATAAGGCCACGGCGCAGGCGCGGCAGTTGTCGGGCGGCATGAAGCGGCGGCTGATGATTGCGCGTGCCTTGGCGCATCGTCCGCGCCTGCTGGTGTTGGATGAGCCGACGGCGGGGGTGGATGTGGAGCTGCGGCATGGCATGTGGGAGTTTCTCACGC
>DYLI01000159.1 GCA_020722165.1 Halothiobacillus neapolitanus
ACCACCATGCAAGCTGCCTAAGCCACGCGCTTGAGCAAGCCGAAAATCGTTGCCAAGTACTCGGTGCCAAGCTCACCCCGCTGCGTCGGCGCGTGCTTGAACTGATTTGGGCAAATCACCAAGCGGTCAAGGCTTACGAACTCATCGACCGACTTTCCACCGAAGACCACAGCGTCAAGCCGCCTACCGTCTACCGCAGCCTCGATTTCCTGCTCGAACACGGCTTGATTCACCGCATCGACAGTCTTAATGCTTTCGTTGGCTGCACTAACCCGCATGAAACTCACGACGTGCGCCTACTGATTTGCACCCAATGCGACCAGATCACCGAACTCGCCGACTCTGCGCTCGACACCGCCCTCGCGCTCGCGCTCAGTGCCACCGGCTTTCAGCCTAGTCGCGCTCATCTCGAAATCCACGGCCTTTGCGCCCACTGCCAAGAACATTCGATAACAGAGCACACACAATGAGCCTCGACCCGCACCTCATCGCCGAATGGCGCAAAGACAACCACATTGACACCACACTGGTCGGACAAGCTCTGCGCTTTAGCACTACCTGGGGGCTTTTTTCCCCACGCGAAATCGACAGCGGCACCTGGCTGCTGCTCAAACAGATTGAAGACGGCGAAATCGAAGTCAACCCCACCGACGACTGCCTCGACCTTGGCTGCGGCTACGGCCCGATTGGCATCACCCTTGCCCGCCTCGCCCCGCAAGGCCAAACCCTGCTGGTGGACAAGGACTTTGTCGCCGTGGACTTCACCCGTAAAAACATCGAACTCAACCGAGTAACAAATGCCGAAGCCATGCTCAGCAACGGCCTCGCCCACATCCCGGCGGCGCGAAAATTCGACATTATCGTCTCCAACGTCCCGGCCAAAGTCGGCAAGGAAATGCTCTACATCATGCTCGACGATGCCTACAAACACCTCAAACCCGGCGGACGCATCGTCCTCGTCACCATCTCCGGCCTGCGCGAATTCTTCAAACGCACCCTGGTCGAAACCTTTGGCAATTACGACAAAGTTAAACAAGGCAAAGACTACACAGTGGCACTCGCCATCAAGCAACAGTAAACTCAAGTCTCTACTAGGACTTACGCAAAAGTGTTCCAGCAAGGCGAAGCGACGCAGACAGTACAACTTAGTACGGCAAGGCGCTTTAACGCTGCTGGGGCGGTTTTGCGTAAGTCCGATCTACTTAACCATCGCACGCGAGGCGCATCATGGAACACGGCTTTCACCCCCTCACCGAACTGTTCGACCAACTCGGCCTGCCCTCAGATGCGGCCTCGATTGATGCGTTTGTCGCCAAGCACTGCCCCTTGGATTACGCAATCACCCTCGCCGACGCACCGTTCTGGAGCGCCGCACAAGCCCAATTCATCCGCGAAACGTTAGAGGCGGATGCCGACTGGGTTGAAGCGGTCGATCATCTGGATGCGTTGCTGCGTTGAAATAACCATGAATTTTACCCAAGCGCTGCTCTCTTGCGATGAGCGGCGCTTACAATGCCCATCAACTTCGTTTTTATCTAAGCACCCAACATGACCCCAGCCCTCTTCGACTCTTCTATCCCCGGCCTGCCGCTCATCCATCGTGGCAAAGTGCGCGACATTTACGGCGTCAACGACCAGCATCTGTTGATTGTCACTACCGACCGCCTGTCCGCCTTTGATGTGATTCTGCCGACGCCGATTGCAGGCAAGGGTGAGGTGCTGACCCAGACTGCATTGTTCTGGTTCAAACACTTCGAGTCGCTGATTCCCAATCATCTGGCAACCGACTTGAGGCTGGCGGATGTGATTCCCGATACTGCACTCCGCGCTGAACTTGCGCCGCGTACCATGCTGGTGAAAAAGCTCAAGGCACTGCCGATTGAGGCCATTGCACGCGGTTATCTGATTGGCTCCGGCTGGAAGGACTATCAAGCCACGGGAGCCATCTGCGGCATTCCTCTGCCCGCCGGGTTGCGCTTGGCCGACAAGTTGCCTGAGCCGATTTACACCCCGTCCAGCAAGGCCGATGTGGGCGAGCATGATGAAAACATCGACTTTGCGGCCACCGTCGCGCTGGTCGGTCTTGATCTTGCCACGCAAGTGCGCGACATGACCCTGCGCCTATACAAAGAGGCTGCCGAATATGCGTTGGCGCGCGGCATTATTATTGCCGACACCAAGTTCGAGTTTGGTGTGGACGAAGCCGGCACGCTGCACCTGATTGACGAGGCACTTACTCCCGATTCATCACGCTTTTGGCCGTTGGATAGTTACGCCCCCGGCCACAGCCCGGAGAGTTTTGATAAGCAATTTGTGCGCGATTATCTGGAAACACTGGATTGGGACAAACACGCGCCCGGCCCCGAGTTGCCGCCAGAAATTATCGAACGCACCGCTGCCAAATACCGCGAAGCCTTGCAACGCCTAACCCAATGAAGGCCGAAACGAAGAGCAAACACCATGTGCGATAACCATGCCCCCATCGACAAACTGGTCGCCGGATTCAAGCACTTCTGTGGCTCACACGTCGAAAGCCAAGACCCCTACTACCAGGCTCTAGTGCGCGAAGGCCAGCGTCCGCGCGTGCTTTTCCTCGCCTGTTCGGACTCGCGGGTGGATCCGGCGATTGTATTTGGCACCGACCCAGGCGATTTATTCATTATCCGCAACGTCGCCAATATCGTGCCGCCGTATGAAATCAATGCTGGGCAACACGGCGTAAGCGCGGCGATTGAATACGCGGTCAACTCGCTTGAGGTCGAGCACATCATCATCAACGGTCATTCGCAATGCGGCGGCATTCGCGCCCTGTGCGAAAACCCCACAGACGCGCATATCGAAAGCCCGCACCTCGTCGGACGCTGGCTTGCCCTAGCCAAGCCAGCCTACGACAAGGCACGCGCTGATTATCCTGATGCCGACCTGAACCGTTTGGCGCATGAATGCGAGAAGGATTCAGTCATCGACTCGATTGCTAACCTGATGACCTTCCCGATGGTGCGTGAGCGTGTCGAAAGTGGACATTTGCAACTGCACGGTTGGTATTTCGATATGGCACGCGGGCAGTTGAGTGCATGGAACCCACACAGCCGTCGCTTCGACCCGCTAAGCTGCTGATG
>DYLI01000160.1:0-1163 GCA_020722165.1 Halothiobacillus neapolitanus
TTGCGCTTGCCGAGGTAGTGTCCGGCATGGCGCATGGCCGCACCCATGCGGGTGGAGTAGCCTGCTTTCATTGCAGCCAAACGGCCTTTAACTTCGTCGTTCCAGTCTTCGTTGAAACCCTTGATGTGCTGGTAGCGCACGTCGTGACGGGTGTTGGAGGCGAAGCCGGCAATCGCCAGTGGGTCGCCGAGTGTGTCGATCGCCCAGGCCAGCAGGGAGACGGCTTCTTGCGAGAGTTGCAGGATGCTTTGCTCTGAGCCCGCGACTTTTTCATTCAGCGATTCGGATAAATCGAGCACCAGGCTGACGGCGATGTCGCGTCCGGCGGTGCGGTGGCTCATGTTGATGCGCGAGTCAGGCTGTGCGCCGCCTTTGAAGTCGATCAGTGAGCGGATGGCAACATCCAGGTCGAGTTCACTGCCTTCTTCCTGGTAGCGGATGCGCACTTTGTCCTGCGGTTTGAGCAGATCAAGAATGCGCTTGAGTTGTTTGGCCGTGCCGGCGTTTTTTTGCAGCAACTGGTCGATGTCGGCGGCATTGCCGCTGGGGTGCAAGGCTTCGTACACGCTAACCCAGTCGGGGCGGTAGCTTTGGCTGTTGTGATCCCATTCGGGGTAGTGACGCGGTGGCAGGCCGGTGATGTCTTCATCGGGTTCGATTTTGCGCTTTTCGTCGAAGGCTTCTTCTTCGTCGCCGGGTTCGATGAATTGCCACAGTTGGCGGTTGTCGTCGCGGTAGTCGATCACGGTGTTGTCAAAATGTACTTTGGCCAGTTGGTCGCTTTGGCGGCGGGTTTTGGCCACATAGGACAGCGCGAGACTGGCGACTTCGGCGGTGGAGGATTCGCCGTCCGCCATGATGGCGTAAAAGCGTTGCACGAAGTCATTCAGGTCGGTATCAAGGTAGCCATGATTGGGGTCAAGCAGGGCGCGTGAGAGCATGGCGAGGCGATGACGCAGGCAGGAGGTGGTTTGCGGATCGCAGGCATCCTCGATGGGCTTGGGGTGCAGGCCGAGGAAAATGCGGGCAAGGCCGGGGTATTCGCGCGTCAGCAAGGTTTCGATGCGGCAGTCTTCGAAAAATTCGACCGCCATGCGCTGAAACGGGCTCCAGTTGTCGGCGATTTGCGGCAGGCTCCAGCGGCGGTGGCCGACGATGTGCGC
>DYLI01000160.1:1263-3104 GCA_020722165.1 Halothiobacillus neapolitanus
GGCGCGGCTGTCGGCGGATTGCAGGCTGAAATATTCGGCCTGACGCTCCGGGTGGTGATGGTAGTTGCGGATACCGTAGTCCACCCAGTTTTTCAGGCCCGCGAGGGCGATTTGACTCAGCAGGAAGGGCGCTTGGGCGAGAAATTCGGGCAGGCCGGGGCTGGGAAAGGTGGTGTGGTGGCCGTGAATCGAGCCGGTGGTGCGCTCGGTCATATCGCTAATGATGGCGAGGTAGTCGTCCAACTGTTCGGCGGACGGCAAACGACGCGCCACGGCAGCCAAATTTTGCAGGAAGGGGTTGATGGCGCGGCTGTTGGGCGAGCGTTGCAGGCCGCTGATCAGTTGCATCACTTTGGGCAGGCTGTCTTCGCCCACGGCCGCCGCGACGGCAGGCCATTCTTCGAGAAATATGAGCATGGGTTCCGCGCCGCGTCCAAGTTTGCCCAAGGCGCGCGCGGCATCAAGGTAGGCATCTATGCCGTGTGCGCTCAGGCTAAGAATGGCTTCGGCCATGCTGGCTTCGAAGATGTCATCCACCTGAGCAAAGCGGGTGTCGAGCTTGGCGCGGTAAGCGAGCAGTTGTTCGGTGGTGATGGCGGTCATGGTGTGTGTCCTGATCCAGCCAGATGAAGCTTGAGTTGTTGCCCGAAACGATGGCGCGTAGGAGGCTCGTCCCGAGCCGATGTTTTGAGCTGATGGCATCGCGCCGAGATGACGCTCCTAGGCGAATGTCGATTTAGCACAGTGCAAGCTTCGCCCGGTTGGGGCAATGGGTTCTCACGCAAAGGTGACGTCGATGGTGTGTTCCAGCGTGGCACGGATGTCGGCATCGTCGGTAATCGGCTGCACCAGCGCCATGCGGCAGGCATCGTGCGGGTGAATGCCGTCTTTAATTAGCGTGGCGGCGTACACCAGCAAACGGGTGGAAATGCCTTCGTCCAAGCCGTGACCCTTGAGGTTACGTGCCGTGTGGCCGATTTTGACCAGCTTGGCAGCGCTGGCTTCATCCAAACCGGTTTCCTTGGCGAGAATGCTGGTTTCCAATTCGGCGCTGGGGTAATCGAAAGCAAAGCCGGTGAAGCGTTGCTTGGTGGATTGTTTCAAATCCTTCATCAGATTCTGATAGCCGGGATTGTAGGAAATCACCAGCTGGAAATCAGGATGCGCTTCGATCAATTCGCCCTTTTTATCCAAAGGTAAGGTGCGACGATGGTCAGTCAGCGGGTGAATTACCACGGTGGTATCCTGGCGCGCTTCAACGATTTCATCCAGATAGCAAATCGCACCGATACGCGCGGCGGTGGTGAGTGGGCCATCCAGCCAGCGCGTGCCGTTGGCATCCAGCAAATAACGTCCAACCAGATCGGAAGCGGTCATGTCTTCGTTGCAGGCCACGGTAATCAGCGGCTTGTTGAGTTTCCAGGCCATGTATTCGACAAAGCGCGATTTGCCGCAGCCGGTCGGACCTTTGACCATCACCGGCAATTTGTTGCGGTAGGCCGCTTCATACAACGCGACTTCATTGCCTTGTTGCTGATAGAAAGGTTCTTTGCGGACGTTGTACTGGTCTTTGTCGATCATGGTTGTGTTCCTGATGGCGAGCTTGGCGATAAACACCGGCGGTGTGCGCATCGCCAAGCTGGCGGGTTAAAAATGCCCCCGGCGAACCGGGGGCACGAGGCTTATGAGTTAGATGTCAATTACTTGTGAACGCCCAACTTCTCGCGCCAGCCCGGGAAGATCAAGTCGGCATCTTTCGGGAAGGATTCGAAGGCGCGGGCAAATTCCTTGTGCTCTTTCGCCCATTCGATGGGGTCGGCACCGGCTTTCCAGCACTCATA
>DYLI01000161.1 GCA_020722165.1 Halothiobacillus neapolitanus
AGTTAGCGAACAATAATTTGCATACGACGCAAGCAAAGCTACCCTACACACATGGACAGCCACAGCACGATCAAAACCCACACCATACGTCTGCGCGGACCGCACCCCGGCCTGAGCGAAGATGACCGTGCCTGGCTTACCAGCCTGGCGGGCGTACTGGAAATCCAAACGCCCAGCCCAACACGCATCACCATCAGCTACGACCTGGAGCACATCTGCCTGCGCGGCATCCTGCAACTCCTGGCTTGGCGCGGCCTGCATCTCGACGCGAGCCTCTGGAGCAAACTAACCCACGCCCTGATCGAATACAGCGAAGACGCACAGCGCGAAGAGCTGCACATCCCCATCGGTACGCATGAAGCGTTGCGCACGCTGGCTAACCTGCGCGAACCATCCAAACCCAGCACCACCCTGCCGGATGACCCGAAACATACCGCGCCGAATAATGCGTGGAATCGCTATCTCTAAAAATGTGCTGACCAATTTTGTGAGGCTCCGACGATCGCCGTAGCCCGGATGCCAATCCGGGGCAAGCCTCAAGCCCGGCACACCTACTCCCGGATTACGCTACGCTTCATCCGGGCTACACAACCATCCAAACCCAACAGCCTACTTGCGTAATCTCCGTGCCCTCCGTGGCTAAAAAAACCTCATGAACGACCAACAACTGCAACGCTACAGCCGCCAAATCCTCATGCCGCAAATCGACTTTGATGGACAACAAAAGCTTCTGCAAAGCCATGCGCTCATTATCGGCATGGGCGGCCTTGGCTCCCCCGCCAGCCTCTATCTTGCCGCCGCTGGCGTGGGGCATTTAACCCTCGTGGATTTTGACCACGTTGAGCTCTCCAACCTGCAACGCCAAATCATCCATCGCACCGCCGACCTGGGTCGCGCAAAAATCGAATCCGCACGCGACAACCTGCTTGCGCTCAACCCCGACATTCGCATCGACACCCTATCCGCCCCGCTGGACGAGACCGCCCTGCTTTCCGCCGTACAAGCCGCCGACATCGTGCTCGACTGCACCGACAACTTCGCCAGCCGCCACGCCATCAACCGCGCCTGCGTTGCCGCCCGCAAACCGCTAGTCTCCGCTGCTGCCATTCGCTTTGAAGGCCAACTCTCCGTCTTTGATACCCGCCAAGAAACCAGCCCTTGCTACCACTGCCTCTACCCTGAAACGGCAGACACGGAACAGGAAACCTGCACCCAAAACGGCATACTCGCTCCCGTGGTCGGTAGCCTCGGCACCCTGCAAGCCCTCGAAGCCATCAAAGTCCTGCTCAACCTAGGCGAACCCCTGCGCGGACGACTCATGCTCTTTGATGCCCTGACCTTCGACATCCGCATCCTCAAACTCAAGCGCGACCCGCATTGCGCCGTGTGTAGGGAGCGCCCCTAACCCCATGCAAACCCTACTCGACTTCCTCAGCTTCAAAAGCTTCATCAGCCCCAGCGTCTTAATTGTGTGCTACTACCTCGGCGCACTTGGCGTACCGCTTGCAATGCTTGGCACACTCATCTGGGTGCGGCGCGAAGCCACCAAACAAGGCTTTGCCCCCGAAAACCTCAGCCTATGGACGCGCTGGGCCACCCACCAAAACCAACTCATCGTGCTCGCCCTGTTCATCGGCATGTTTATCTGCATGGAAATTGGCTGGCGCATGATGTTCGAGTTTATGCTCGCCTACTTCCAGATGCGCGATGCCTTAATCTACCCAAAATAAATACCCTCAAGCGACACCCCATGAGCCTCTACACCCAACTCCAAACCGCGCGCAGCGAAGAAGATGTCAAAGATGCCTACATCAAGGCGCTGAACCTCAAGGCCTACACCAAAGGCTTAATCGACATCCAAAGCAAAGAAATCTGGTTCGAGGCCAAAGACACCGGCAAGCACTCCAGCTACGCCATGTTCACCCAGCTTTTGCATTATGTGCAGGATGCACTCAACAAAGGCGAAGCCATCCCGCCCTTCCTCGCGGTCATCGACACCGAAAAAGCCGCGCTGATGAAAACCAGCGACGTGCTGCCGTTTTTGGCTAAAAAAACCGTCAAATGGGGCAAATCCGCCAGCCAATACACGCAAGAAGCGCTGGCCGAAATCTCCGCGCATATCGGCACGCATTTTGTCTCGTTCAAACTATCCACCCACGAAGACGAATTTATTGCCACCGTCAAAACGGCGATAAAATCCGGCGACATCATCCGCAGCCAAATCACCCCCGACAACCTCAAGCAAGTGTTCGATAAATGGGTCGAGATGATCGGGCGCGAAATCAAAGGCGTGGATCAAGAGCACTACGCCCTGCTGTTTTTTGCCGACATCATGAGCGACGGCACCGTCTCCACCCACGCCAACCTGCCCGCCGAACTGCTGCACAAAAACGGCGCGCCACTGTTTACCCTGGGCGGCAAAAACTTTGAACTCGGCAACAAAGAAGGCTACCGCCGCTTTTGGGCGATCTACCACCGCCCGCCCAAGGCCGAATACCGCGACTACCTGCTGGAACGCCGCGACAGCCTTATCCCGCTGGACGAACGCAGCTTCAAAGGCGCGTATTACACCCCGCTCGCCGTGGTCGATAAAGCCTACGACAAACTCAGCGAAACCCTCGGCAAAAACTGGCAGCGCGAATACATCGTCTGGGATATGTGCTGCGGCGTAGGCAATTTAGAGGTGAAACACAGCAACCCGCGCAACATCTTCATGAGCACGCTCGATCAGGCCGATATCGACGTGATGCGCGCCACCAAAACCTGCGTCGCCGCCACGCGCTTTCAATACGACTATTTAAACGACGACATCACCGACGACGGCGCTATTGATTACAGCCTCAGCAACAAAATCCCCCAAGGCCTGCGCGAAGCCATTGCCAGCGGCAAAAAAATACTGGTGCTGATTAACCCGCCTTATGCGGAGGCCGCTAACACCTTGGGCAAGGCCGGTAAAACCGATGTTGCCGCCACCCGCATGGGCGCGCTGATGAACCAGGCCGATTACGGCTATGCCGCGCGCGAACTGTTTGTGCAGTTTGTCGCCCGCATTGCCCAAGAA
>DYLI01000015.1 GCA_020722165.1 Halothiobacillus neapolitanus
AATAATTCGCCCGCCCGTGCCGAATAGGCTCATTTCCAGTGCATCGGTTTCGCGGCGCAAGCTGTCCAGCTCCACCACGGCCAGTTCGTCACGCGCGCGCTCACCCATGCCTGGCAAGTCTTCTTGCACCAGCTCGCTGGGCGCAGACAGTCCGGGCAACCCACTGTCGGACGGCGCCAACTGGCTTAAACCCTGCTGCAAACTTGGCATGGTATTCAAGCTGCCGCGCGTATCCAGCGCCCCCATGCCTTCGCTGTCACTGAGTTGTGCTGCGGCGCGCCGTGTCAGGCGTAAGGCCTCGCGCATACGAACTTCCAGCGAGGCGCGCGAGAGCTCCAACGCATCATTGAACGCCTGCTCGATGCGTACATCGAACCAACTATCAATGCCGCGCTGGATAAAATTCATCGAAAAGAAAAACACAATCGCCGCCGGAGCCAAACCGAGCAGGACATAGGCGCGCAACAGGCGCATGGTCAGCCGCGCGCCGGGCACATGCGCCCGCACGCTTTGCCACAAACGCCACACATTGGCGAGCACCACTACCATTAGAAACAGCACCCCGACGACATTCACACCAAGCAGCCACACATACATCGACGCGTAGCGCGTGGAGTTTTGCAGCGCATCGGTCAACAAATATAGCGAGCCCATCAGCACCACGACCACCAGCGCACTCACCATTGGAATCAGCGGGCGGATGCGCTGGCGATAGAGGCTGCGCAAATAGCGTGTCGTGCTGGGGTGCGCCTCTTTTGAAGGTGCGTTTAGAACGCCCATAGATACCATTCACTCGTCAGTTGCCAACTGCTGGCGAAAAAGGCACGCGGTCGAATCGGCAGCGGCAGACTGTCATGCACCAAGCGCAAGCGCACCCGCCCGCGATACGCGCCGGGCATAGGCAGCGCGGCTGCGGGTGCCAGCCATAAATTGCGCGGGTGGCTAATATCATCCACCGCCGTCGCAAGGCTGGTGTAGCTTTCCGGCTCTAGGCTTTTGCTGCTCGAATTGCTCCATTCGACGCGGTACAACTGGCTCAGCGCGTGGTATTCGATGCGCGCCCGCCAAGCTTCGGTGGCAATTTCGCGCGTGCCCCACCAGCCGCGATCCTGCTCAATCACCACATCCCAGGCAAACACCAAGGCCACACCACTTTGCAGTGCATCCTCCTGATCCTTGAACAAGTCGAGACGCGCATCGGCATCCAGCCAGAGCGCACCGTCACGCAGCTCGGTAACCGCGCGCGTGACGTTTACCCCCTCGGCCTGAGTGGTCGGAATTAAACTTAAAAACAAGACAAGCGACACGAGCACCCAAACCCACCCTGCGCGCTTGAGTGTGAACCTAGATGCCGCCCCGAAGATGTTCACGCGGGTTTTTCCAGTAAGGCGTAGTAGAAGCCGTCCATCCCATCGTCCCCCGCAAGAATTTGCCGACCATGCGCCAAAGTGCGCCCCCAATCACCCGTAAGCGTGACAACCTTCACCTGAGCCTGCGGCATGGTGGCCAAAAAAGCCGCAATGCGAGCTTCGTTTTCTTCGCGCAGTAGCGAGCAAGTCATGTACAACAACCGCCCGCCCGGCGCAAGCAGCGGCCACAGTGCTTTGAGCAAGCGATCCTGCTGTGTGGCAAGCTGAGCAATATCCTCGGCGCGGCGCAGGCGCTTGATGTCCGGGTGGCGACGAATCACCCCCGTGGCCGAGCAGGGCGCATCCAGCAAAATCAGCTCAAACGGCTGTCCATCCCACCATGTTTCTGGACGAGCGGCATCGCCAACCTGTGTTTTTGCGGCCAGTCCGGCACGCGCCAGATTTTCATCCACGCGCTGCAAGCGCTCGGCATCGTCATCCAAAGCCAGCATCGCCAGACCAGGCTGTTGTTCCAGCAAGGCCAGCGTCTTGCCGCCCGGAGCTGCGCAGGCATCCAGCACACGCATTCCAGCTTGTAAATCAAGCACTTGGGCGCACAATTGCGCGGCTTCATCCTGCACCGAGACATCGCCATCGGCAAAGCCCGGTAGTCGCTCCACCGCCACAGCATGCTGCAAACGTATGCCATACCGCGCATGGCGCGTGGCTTCGGCAGAAAGCTCAGCCTGCTGCAAACGGGCAAGATAGGTCTCACGCGAGCCATGCGCTGCATTCACGCGCAAGCTCATGGGTGCATGTTGGCGCAAGGCCTCGGCCACGTTCTGCGCATCGTCTGGCCAATCTTGCTGAATGCGCGTCCATAGCCAGCGCGGCAAAGCGTGTTGCACCGCAGGTTCGGCCTGTTCAAGCAAAGCCAGACGCGCCTCTTTCTCACGCATGAACACTCGCAACACCGCATTGATGAGTCCACCCATGCGCTGCGCCTTGAGTACAGCGGCGGCCTCCACCGTGGCATGCACCGCCGCATGTTCCGGCACGCGGGTATGCAGCAACTGATACAGCCCGACCAGAACCAATGCAAACACCTCATTCGGTTTGGGGCGTGCTTTGAGTAAGCCGTCGGCCAAAAAGGCCAGCGGCTCGAACTCACGCAGCACGCCATAGGCCAGTTCCTGCGCCAGAGCGCGATCACGCACCGCCAACGGTTGCAACAACGGTGGCAAGGCATCGCTCAATGAGCGTCCGGAAAGCACTGCGGCGACCGCACGTGCGGCACTGGCACGAGTCTTGGCCATTAGTGGGTGTCCTCGGTCACAACGCCTAGCATCTCACCCAACATCGGGTGCGAATTCAAAAAGTCCGCCGCCAGCAAAGGCTTGCCGCCCGGACGCTGTAATTGCTGGATACGCAACACGCCCTCGCCCGTCGCCACGTCAATCCCTTCGCGGCTGGTGGCAACAATGCGCCCTGGTGTTTCACTCCCCCCTTTATCAAAGGGGGGTTGGGGGGGATTTGCACCATCAATCGCCTGCGCACGCCACAAACGCAATGTCTCACCCTTCCACAGTGTTTCCGCCACCGGCCAGGGGTTAAACGCCATGATGCGTCGCGCCAATTCCGTGGCGGGCAGTGACCAGTCCAGCACCGCCTCGGCCTTGTCCAGCTTTTTAGCGTAGGTGACAAGCGCTTCATCCTGCACCTCGCCCTTGAGCATTCCTGTCAGCAATGCAGGCAAATGTTGCATCAATAGTGCCGCGCCCATCTCGGACAAGCGATCATGCAGGTCTTGAGACGTATCGTGCGGCGTAATCGGGCAGGCGGATTTCGCCAGCATATCGCCTGTGTCCAGCCCAATATCCATCTGCATCAGCGTGATGCCGGTTTCCGCATCGCCACTTTCAATCGCGCGCTGGATCGGTGCTGCGCCACGCCAGCGCGGCAGCAGGGAGGCGTGTAAATTCACGCAGCCATGCGTGGGCATGTCCAGCACGACCTTGGGCAAGAGCAGGCCATACGCCGCCACCACCATCAAATCCGGCGCAAGAGCAGCCAGCTCGCCCTGCGCTTCGACGTTGCGCAGACTGAGCGGCTGAAACACCGGGATACCAGCCTCCAGCGCCGCCTGCTTGACCGGGCTGGCGGTCAGTTTGCGCCCGCGACCGGCGGGTCGATCCGGCTGGGTGTAGACCGCCACCACGTTTGCGCCAGCATGAAGCAAGGCGCGCAGGGCGGGGACAGCAAAATCCGGCGTGCCGGCGTAAATAATGCGAGGTTTGCTCATTTCATATCCGTAAAAATTAGCCACAGAGGACGCCGAGCCAAGTAGCCCGGATGTCAATCCGGGGCAGGCATCCCAGCAGGCAGCGCTGCTCCTGGATTGCGCGTCGCTTCATCCGGGCTACAAAAAACTATCCACGTTTTTGTAGTTTGTCGTATTTCTTCAACGCACGCTCGCGCTTGAGCGGTGAAATGTGGTCAATAAACAACCGCCCGTGCAAATGATCCAGTTCATGCTGAATACATACCGCTAGCAAGCCGCCGGTTTCTAAAACACACTCGTTGCCGTCAAGGTCTTGATAACGCACGCGCACCCACTCCTTGCGAGTTACTTTTTCATTGATTTGCGGAATAGAGAGACAGCCTTCCTCCATTTCCTCAATGCCCTCGGAAGCAAGAATCTCCGCATTCACCAACACCAGCGGCTGATTTTTCTCTTCGGAAACATCAATCACCGCGAGGTGTTGATGAATATCCACCTGAGTGGCTGCCAAGCCAATCCCCGGCGCGGCATACATGGTGGCAAACATATCCGTCACCAACTGGCGCAGATTTTCATCAAAAACATCCACACGTTGCGCCACCTTGCGCAAATTGGGGTGCGGATAAAGCAAAATGGGCAGACAGGCCATAAACAAAAAACACTCTCACAGATGGGAAATTAGAGTTCAACACGGCATCGCTAGACGTTGCTTATTATGGCAGCGTTGTTTCAATGTCAGTGTATTGTCACTCAAACGCAGAATTTGGTTTAGAGTTAGTGCGTTAATTGACTAAAATTAAGCCACTTAAGCGCGCCAAATGCGTGTTTATATGCTATCAATCCCGAAGCACACCTGCTCCAGATGGAAACACTTTTATGCACATGAAGACCTGCCGCTCAATGAAATTAAACGCCACGCCCATCCAATGGAGCCTGTTGCTAGCCGTGCCGTTGCTACTTTCGGCCTGCGCCAGCACACCGGAGTCGCCCGTTGAGCCAGCCGCCACGGCAAGCGCAGCTCAGTCTGCGCCCGCACCCGTCGCCAAGCCCATTGCCGCTGCGCCAACATTCCGCAAACAAGCGCCGCTGATTTATACCGTACAAAAAGGTGACACGCTGTGGAGCCTGGCGCAGAAATTCCTCAACAACCCAGCGGATTGGCGCAAAATCTGGCACGCCAATCCACAGGTGCGTAACCCGAATCTGATTTTCCCTAGCGATCAGTTGGAGATTGTCACCATCAACGGTCAGCAGCGCTTGACCAAAAAGCTCAGTCCGCAGGTGCGTATTTCACCTTTGGACAAGGCTATTCCAACCCTGCCTTTTGATATGCTGAAAGGCTTCCTCGCCTATCCGCAAATCATCGAAGTACCGGTGTTGAACGACATGCCGCGCATTCTGGCATCGGTTTCTGATCGCCTGGTCATGGGCGCAGGGGATAAGATTTATGCCACGGGTACTCTCAAAGCCGATGAGCTTTTAGCTGTGGTGCGTCCGCACAAAACCCTGTTTGACCCAATCAATGGCGAAGCCTTGGGTTACGAAGTGGACGGGCTGGGTGTGGCCAAGGTGCTGATTAATGATGAGCCTGCCACCTTGAGCTTGACGAAGGCGAATAAAGAAGTCCGTACTAATGATCGTTTGGCGGTGATTCCGCCCGTACTGACCAGTGATCTTGAGCTTTTGCCCTTGCGCGCCGACTTGGGTGCCGAGGTTATTTCCCTGCCCGAGCAGCGAACCAGCGCGGTGCAGTGGCAGATTGTTGCCATTAACGTGGGCAAGCGCGAAGGCGTGGCGCCGGGGCAGGTGTTGCGCATCTTTACGCCTAGCAAGGATGCCTCGGTGGATACTACGCCTGAAGTTGACTGGCGCGCGGTGCAGGCCTCCTCCCCCTTCCCGCCGAATGAGGGCAAGCCTCCTGTCGTCGAGTGGTCGAGCAGCGAAACATTTGCCCTGCCACCCAAACCGATCGGCGACGCGGTGGTTTTCCTGACTTACGAACGCGTGAGCTACGTTTTGGTCACACAGAACACCCGCCCAGTGCGTATTGGTGACTGCATGGCGGCGAATGCTGGCTTGTGCTGGCAGGATCGCAAGGCGGCTGCGGCAGCCCGCGAGCCTCAGCCTGAGCAAAACCAGTAAGCGGTTCTAGCGTGCAGACCTTGCGCGCTTGGTTAGCATTGCTTCACACGCCGGGACTGGGGTCCCGGCGTTTTTTGCGTTTGTGGGAGTTGCTGCCGGATGCAGAGGGTATTCTTGCCGCGCCCGCCGCGCTGTGGCGTGAGGCGGGTTTGCCTGCGGCAAGTATCGACGCGCTGCGCCAGCCCGATCAGGCGCGGATTGACAACACCCTGGCCTGGTTGGCCGAACCGCAGCGTGATCTGATTAGCTACGACGATGCACGCTACCCGGATACCCTGCGCGCCATGGATGACCCGCCGCTGGCGCTGTTTGTGCTGGGCAACACGGCGTTGCTGCATTACCCCAGTCTCGCCGTGGTCGGCACGCGCCACCCCACCCCCGGCGGCGCGCAGAATGCGCGAGCTTTTGCGCGTGACTTGGCTGGGCGCGGCGTGTGTATCGCCAGTGGTCTGGCGCAGGGCATTGATGCTGAGGCGCACCATGGCGCGCTTGAGGCCAAAGGCTACACGCTGGCGGTGGTCGGCACGGGGGTTGATCGGGTCTACCCGGCGCAACACCGCGCATTGGCACATGCCATTGTGAATCATGCGGGCTTGATCGTGAGCGAGCTGGCGTTGGGCACGCCGCCGCACCCCGGGCATTTTCCGCGCCGCAATCGCATTCTGGCGGCACTTAGCCTGGGTACGCTGGTGGTCGAAGCCGCGCCGCAAAGCGGTTCGCTGATTACCGCACGCCTGGCAAGCGAGATGGGGCGCGAGGTGTTTGCCATCCCTGGCTCGATTCACAACCCGATGGCGCGCGGCTGTCATCAATTGATTCGTCAGGGTGCCAAACTGGTCGAATCCAGTGCCGATATTCTTGAGGAACTCGCACCGCAGCTGCGTCGATACACGTTGAATGCACCGAAGCCCGATGTGGAAAAAGCTGTCGAGGACAAGGCCGACGCAACGCCGCCCGACCTGCCTGCAGAGCACCTTCGCGTGCTGGATGCCATGGGTTTTGACCCGGTGAGTGTGGATACCTTGGTTGCGCGTAGCGGATTGACCGCCGCCGAGGTTTCCTCCATTCTCTTAATAAGCCAGCTTCAGGGGCACGTTAGCCCGCTGGCGGGTGGCTTGTATGCCCGCTTATCACCACAACCTAATCAGATTAATTCCTGCGCATGAAAGAAAACGTCCTTGATGTCCTGCTGTACCTGTTTGAGTACTACATGGCCGATAACCCCGGTCAGCCGCTGGATTCGGACCGCGATACGCTCGAATCTCGCCTGGTTGAAGCCGGTTTTACCACCGCAGAAATTCGCAAAGCCTTTGGCTGGATGGATACCCTGTGGCAGCGCCGCAGCCTGACGCCGCTGGCCTTGCAGCACGGACGCCTTGCCGCCCCGGTGAATGACGCAGCCGATGACAGCGTGCTGGTGCGCCCAGCAGTCTTGCCGAGTATGCGGATTTATGTGGGCGAAGAACTTACGCGCCTAGATGCGGATTGTCGGGGCTTTTTACTGTTTTTGGAGAGCGTGGGCATCCTCAGCCCCGTCAATCGTGAGCTGGTGATTGAGCGCGTGCTCGCCTTGCCGGAAGAGGATATGGATGTTGAACGCCTGAAATGGCTGGTGCTGCTCGTCCTGTTCACCCAGCCCGGTGAGGAAGAAGCTTATGCGTGGATGGAAGAGCTGATTTATGACAATTTGACCGGGTACGCCCACTAATGAGCAAGCACCTCGTTGTCGTAGAGTCGCCCGCCAAGGCCAAAACGATCAAAAAATACCTCGGAGCCGACTTTGAAGTCGTGGCCTCGTATGGCCATGTGCGCGATCTGGTACCCAAAGAAGGCGTCGTTGACCCAAGCCATAATTTCGCCATGCGCTACGAGGTGATCGAGCGCAACGCCAAGCATGTCGAGGCGATTAAAAAGCTGCTCGCCAAGGCCGACGATGTCTACCTCGCACCCGACCCCGACCGCGAAGGGGAGGCGATTGCCTGGCATCTGGCGGAAATTTTGCGTCAAGATCCGAAGCTCGCGCACAAGCCGTTGCACCGCGTCACCTTTAACGAAATTACCCAGCGTGCGGTGAAAGAAGCCATTGCCGCACCACGTGACATTGCCATGGACTTGGTCAATGCGCAGCAAGCGCGGCGCGCCCTGGATTATCTGGTGGGTTTTAATCTTTCGCCCCTATTGTGGCGCAAGATTCAGCCCGGCCTGTCCGCAGGCCGCGTACAAAGCCCGGCCTTGCGCCTGATTGTCGAGCGCGAAGAAGAGATCGAAGCCTTTATCGCACGCGAATACTGGACGCTGGAAGCGCGAGTCGCACACGGCGGAGTCGCCTTTGCCGCGCGCCTGACCCAGCTTGGCGGCGACAAAATCGAGCAATTTTCGATTACCGATGAAACAGCTGCCGAGCGTGCGCGTAGCAAGCTGATTAAAGCCGCAGGCGGCCAGCTGCTGGTCAAAACCGTCGAGCGCAAACAGCGTAAGCGTTACCCTGCGCCACCGTTCACCACTTCCACCATGCAACAGGAAGCCGTGCGCAAACTTGGCTTTTCGGCCAAGCGCGCCATGAGCACCGCGCAGCAGTTGTACGAAGGTATTGCCCTCGGCGAACAGGGCAGCGTGGGTTTGATTACCTACATGCGTACCGACTCGGTCAACCTTGGTGACGACGCGCTGACGGAATTGCGCAAGCTGATTAGCGAGCGTTTTGGCGATGACCACCTGCCCGAAGCGCCGATACGCTACAAAACCAAGGCCAAAAACGCGCAGGAAGCGCACGAAGCCATTCGCCCGACCTCGGCCTTTAATGCGCCAGAGCAGGTTAAAGCCTTTTTGACCAATGACCAGTTCCGCCTGTACGAAATGATCTGGAAGCGCAGCGTGGCCTGCCAGATGATTCACGCCACGCTGGACACCGTGAGCGTTGATCTGGGGGCGGGTGATACGGGGCTCTTCCGTGCCACCGGCTCGACCATCCGCAACCCCGGCTTTATGCGCGTGTACCGCGAGGACATCGACGAGCCCACCGGGGATGACGATGAGCGCCGCCTGCCGCCGATGGAAGAGGGCGAGATTATCCAACTGGCTGACGTGGCCGCCGAGCAGCACTTCACCGAGCCTCCGCCGCGCTACTCCGAAGCTAGCTTGGTGAAAACGTTGGAAGAGTATGGCATTGGCCGTCCTTCGACCTATGCCAGCATTATTTCCACCCTGCAAGACCGCGAATACGTGGTGCTGGATGCCAAGCGTTTCAAACCGACCGACACCGGGCGCATCGTTAGCCGTTTCTTGACCGATCACTTCACTCAATACGTCGATTTGGGCTTTACCGCCGGGCTGGAAGACCAGTTGGACGCGATTTCGCGTGGTGAAGAAGACTGGATTCCGGTCATGCACAGCTTCTGGAACCCATTCCAGGCGCGCGTGGCCGATGTGGCCGAAAACGTTAGCCGTCAAGACGTGGCACAGGCGCGTGAGATCGGCCTTGACCCAGCCAGTGGCAAGCCCGTGTCGGTGCGTTTGGGACGCTTTGGCCCCTTCGCGCAAATCGGCACCAAGGAAGACGAAGACAAACCGCGCTTCGCCTCGCTGCGGCCTGGGCAAAGCATTGCCACCATCACGCTGGATGAGGCGTTGGCACTGTTTACCTTGCCACGCGAGCTGGGTGAAATGCCCACCGGTGAGCCGGTCAGTGTGAGCATTGGCCGTTTCGGCCCGTATGTGAAATACGGCTCAAGCTACGTCTCATTGGCCAAAACCGATGACCCTTACACCGTGACGCTGGAGCGCGCGCTGGAGTTGATCGAGGCCAAGTTGCTTGCCGAAGCCAACCGCGTGATTCAGGTCTTTTCCTCGGGCATTCAAGTGCTCAACGGGCGCTACGGCCCTTACATTACCGATGGCGTGAAAAACGCGCGCATTCCCAAAGATAGCGACCCTAAAAATCTCAGCGAGCTTGCGTGTATCGAACTCCTCGCCAAAGCCAAGGCACCGCCACCGAAGAAAGCCACGAGTAAAGCAAACGCGAAAAAACCGGCAGCCAAAAAAGCGGCGACTCCCAAGGCGGCGAGTACCACGACGGCTAAAGCGACCAAGGCTGCACCTAAAAAAGCGCCGTCCAAGAAAGCCGCAGCGATCACAGGCGACGTTGATGGTGGTGTCGTCAAACCGCCCGCCAAACCACGCGCCAGCCGCGCCAAGGCCGCCGCGCCGGATGCGGATGTTGCCAGTGCAGCACCCGCAGCCAAACCTGCCACGCGGCGTAAAAAAGCCGAAACCTGAGTTAAGGTTCATGCTCCACGACTCCAGCGTTAGCCCCTCCCTTTCGCCTTGGAAGTTGCGCTTTGCCGCGCATTGGCTTAGGCAGGGGGGGCTGGTGGCCTACCCAACCGAGGCAGTTTACGGCTTGGGTTGCGACCCGTTGAATGACACGGCCTTGCGCCATTTGCTGGCACTCAAACAACGCTCCTGGCGCAAGGGCTTGATTTTGATCGCATCTGACCCGGAGCAGTTCGCACCTTACCTTGTCGAGCAACGAGCCGAAATCGAGGCGCGCGCAATGGCAACCTGGCCGGGAGCAGTGAGCTGGCTTTGGCCTGCACAGACTGGCGTGTCGCGCCTGCTGCTCGGCACGCACACGAGTTTGGCGGTGCGCATTCCTGCACACTCGCTCGCTCGCGCACTGTGCCAGGTGGCAGGGCACACCATTGTCTCCACCAGCGCCAACCGCAGTGGGCAACAGCCCGCGCGCACGCCGCTTGAAGTCCGGCGCAAACTGGGCATGCGTGCGCCACTGTTGATTCTGCATGGCAGCGTTGACCGCCAAGCCCGCCCCAGTCAAATTATCGACCTGCTTACCCAGCGACATATTCGGAGCTGAACCTGATGCGCCTTACTCATTCTCTGCACTTATTCCTGCTCGTCGGCATCCTGAGCCTTGTGCCGCTATGGACATCAGCCGCCCCGGCCATTGCGCCTGCGGCTCCTGAAGCCAAAGCCACAACAGCAACACCGGCCGCAGCAAGCGCGACCCCCATCGACCCCTCCACAGAGCAGGCGCAAAGCCGCCTGCAACAGGCGCAACAACGCATAGCCGCTGCGCAGGACTTGCTGAAAAATGGTGCCAGCGAGCTGGCAACGCTGACGCAGCAACTTGGCAATCTGCCCAGCCCGCCGAATATCAACGCACTTGACATCCCCGCGCTTGAAACCCTGCAACAGCAACTTCAGGTGGCCGAACAGGCCGCCAACAATGAGTTGCAGGCACATCAACAAGCACTCGACGCGCTCGAACAACCCGCGCCCCCAGCACCTGCACCTGTCGCGTCTCCGGTGGAAGCTAATCCATCACCCGCAGCGCAAAAGCTTCTTGCGCTGCAAAAAGAGGCCGACAACGCCGAAGCCCAGGCACGGGCAATAGAAATCAGCGTGCAGCCGCTGGCTATTCAGGTCGCTCAAGCCCGCGTCAAACTCAGCTTAAGTTTGCGCAACCAGGCACGGACAAGCCTTGCCGCGATTGATGCTCGCCTAAGTGAGCTTCGCCTTGCCGCCGCTCGTGCCACGCTGAGTGCTACGGATAGCAGCGCAATTTTCGCGCGCGACCCACGGCTTAAAAGCCTTGTAGATGAGAATGAAAATCTGGCTCAAACCCTGATTAAACTTACCGAGTATCTTGAACAACTCAATCAGCAAGTTACCCAGCTCAATACACAAACCGAGGCCATGGGCAGCGACATGGCCTTGCTCAAGCGCCAGCTTCAGCAATTTGGTTTTGGCCCCATTATGGGTAATTTGTTGCTCGCCAAGCGTGCCAGCCTGCCAAGTGAGCGCGACTTGGCAGACAAAAGCCAAGACAACCGTGAGCTTATGGATCGTCTGCAACTGTTGGACATCAAGCTACGCGAGGAGCATCAGGCACTTCTCGATCCCAACACGCGCATTGATGCCATTCTTGCATCTTTACCCAAGGACGGGCTAAGCCCCAACGACTCAAACCAAAGCGATCAAACAACGCTGCGCAAGGAAATAGGCACGCTTATCGATATTCGCCTCGGCTTGTTACCCAAGCTGGATGCGCTCAAACCGCAGATTCTCCAGGCGATCGCCAGCAAAGAAGAAGCCTTAATAGCGCAGCGCCGAGAGATGGAGTCGTTTCAAAACTTTATTGACCAAAACCTGCTTTGGTTGCCGAATGAGCGTCCGCTTTGGGAGCAGGATATCGCCTCATCCCAGAGCGCGCTGCAAAGTATTTTCGATGTTGAGGCCATGCAAAGCCTCGCGCAGCAACATGTGCAAGCTATCCGCGCACAACCCCTTGCTCCTGTGCTTGGATTGAGCGTGATCGTTGCCTTGCTGATCTTTCGTCGCCGCTTCAGGCAGCGCTTGAGCGGGCTTATTGAGGCGGCTAAGCATTTTGACTTTAAAGTTTTGTCGGGCGGTTTGCACATTATTTTTCTTGCGCTGTTACGAGCCTTGCCCATGCCACTCCTGTTGCTGGGTCTCGGTGTGCTGCTCAGCGCGGGCAACGAGGCCAGCGCCCTCAGCAGTAGTCTTGCGACCGCGTTATTTACAGCCGCACCCCTTTGGCTCAATGCACGCCTGTTCATGATTCTGGCTCAGCCCAATGGCGTGGCCGAAAAACTGTTTAACGGACACCCACTGAGCTTGAAGGCGCTGCGACAAGCTTTTCGGCTGTACCTATATGCGGCCACGCCCCTCGCATTCTTAACCGTCTACATGCTGAGCTTTTGCATGAAGGCACAGCTTGATGCGGGTAGCGGTCAGTTGGCGTTTATGCTGCTTTTGCTGCTCTTCGCGTTTATTTTTGCGCGCCTGATGCGGCCGCAAGGTGCGCTGGTTGCGTACTGGCGGGAGCAGTACCCGGAGCGAGCCCTCACGCGCTTTGTCGGGCTGATTTTTTGGTTGGGTATCGGCGTGTTCATCGTGCTTACAGGCATGGTTGCGGTTGGATACACCTATAGCGCAGGCATCCTGGTCAATAAGCTTGGTGCAACGTTGTGGGTGTTACTGGTTCTTTTGGTTATAAAAGGCTTTGCCCAAATCGCATTGCAACAGGCTTATCGCCGCATTGCTGTGCAACGCATTGAACTTGCTCAACAGGCCAGGAATGATTCAACATCCCAAGAGTATGACCATGACAACGAGCTGATACTCAACCGCCCCACTACCAACGCCGACACCGCCGACACGATCATCGACATCAGCCAGGTGAATCAGCAAAGCCAACAGCTTCTCAGTTTTAGCCTCAACCTTGGCTTAATGTTCGCGCTCTACTTCGTTTGGGCACCGATCCTGCCCGCGCTCGGTTTGCTCGATCAAGTGAACCTTTGGAACGTGCAAAGCGAGGTCGATGGCAAAACCATCAGCAGTGCGGTCAGTCTGGGCGATGCCCTGCTAAGCGGCTTACTGTTGGCTGTCATGTGGGTTGCCGCCCGCAACCTGCCCGGCCTGATGGAAATCATCCTTGCCCAATGGACGCACCAGGACGCTGGCACGCGCTACGCCATCGTTAGTATTTTGCGTTACATCATTATTGGCTCAGGCATTGTCGTCCTACTTGGCGCGTTGGGCGTGCAGTGGTCGCAGTTGCAATGGCTGGTTGCCGCGCTCGGTGTGGGTCTTGGCTTTGGTTTGCAGGAAATTTTCGCCAACTTTATTTCCGGCATTATCATTTTGTTGGAGCGCCCGGTGCGCGTGGGTGATCTGGTGAGTGTCGGTAGCAATACCGGCTTTATTCGGCGCATCCGCATCCGCTCCACCGTGCTTGAAGACTACGACCGCAAGGAAATCATTGTTCCCAACAAAACGCTCATTACCGGGGAAGTCACCAACTGGACGCTGTCCGACACCACGGCGCGTGTATTGATCGACATTGGCGTAGCCTATGGTAGCGATACCCGGCTGGTGGAGCGCGTATTGCTCGACGCGGCGACCCATGTGCCTCGCCTCATGACGGACCCGGCTCCAGTGGTCTGGTTTGTCAGCTTTGGCGATAGCGCCCTTAACTTCCGCCTGCGCGGCTATGTGGAGAATGCCGACATTAAACTCAGCGTCACCAGCGAGCTGAATTACGTGATCGAACAAACGCTGCGTGAACATGGCATCAACATTCCCTTCCCGCAGAGCGATGTACATCTGTATGGTCTCGAACCGCTGGCGGATGCTGTGATGCAGCAATCGCAAGCCAGCAACGCAGTCAAATAACGCCTTTTCAATACGTATCAATACATTTAGGAGTTTTTTCATGGCGACCATGCAAGACCACGTCCGCGCTTACCTACTCGATCTGCAACAACGCATTTGCGCTGCCATTGAACAGGCCGATGGTCACGCCAGCTTTCTGGTTGACGACTGGACTCGCCCGGAAGGCGGGCACCTGAGCGGCGACGGCAAAACCCGCGTGCTGAGTGATGGCGCGGTGTTCGAGCAGGCTGGCATCAACTTTTCGCATGTGTATGGCACCAGCCTGCCACCTTCGGCCACCGCGCACCGCCCCGAGCTCGCCGGGCGGCGTTTTGAGGCGCTGGGCGTTTCCTTGGTGATTCACCCAAAAAACCCCTACATCCCGACATCGCACGCCAATGTGCGCTTCTTTATTGCCGAGGCCGAAGGCGAAGAACCGGTATGGTGGTTTGGCGGCGGCTTTGATTTAACGCCGTATTACGGCAATGACGACGATTGCATCCACTGGCACCAAACCGCGCGCGCCGCCTGCGAACCGTTCGGCGCAGAGGTCTACCCGCGCTACAAACAATGGTGCGACGAGTATTTCTACCTCAAACACCGCAATGAAGCACGCGGTATTGGCGGCTTATTTTTTGATGATTTGAACGCAGGCGGCTTTGAGCCGAGCTTCGCCTTTATGCAGAGCGTCGGCGACCATTTCATTCCCGCCTACCTGCCCATCGTCGGACGGCGCAAAAACACCCCGTTTGGCGAGCGTGAGCGCGATTTCCAGCTGTACCGCCGTGGTCGCTATGTTGAATTTAATCTGGTGTATGACCGAGGCACCCTATTTGGCTTGCAATCTGGCGGGCGTACCGAATCCATCCTCATGTCGCTGCCACCACTGGTTAAATGGGTTTACAACTACGCACCTGAACCCGGCTCGCCGGAAGCGCGGTTGTATGAACATTACCTGCCTGCACGCGCATGGGTGTAATCTCAAGACTAGTCCAGCTATACTCAGCCAGTTAATCCACGTTAATTAATATCTAACCCACCAGCCCACGAGGCTCCCGCATGTTCCGCCGAAATTTAGTCCGTCTTGCATTGCTTGTTCTTGTCGCACAGCTTTCCGCCTGTTCGTGGTTTCAAGGCAAAGACGACGACACCAAAGAAAAAGAAGCCGCCAACACCCCGGCGGTCGATCTCTACGCCAAAGCCAGCCGCGCCCTCAAAACCGGCGACTACGAAGGCGCGGTTCAAGGCTTTGAGACTCTCGAGGCGCGCTACCCCTTCGGAAGCTACTCCGAGCAAGCCAAGCTGGAAGCTGCCTACGCCTACTACAAATATGGCGAGCAGGAATCCTCGATTGCTACTATTGATCGTTATCTGCAACTGCACCCGCGCGGCGAAAATGTGGATTACGCGCTGTATCTCAAGGGCTTGGCCAGCCTTAAACGCGGTTCCAGCCTGACCGATGACTTCGTGCGTCAGCGTGACATGGCGCGCCGCGATCAAGGCGCGCTGCAACTGGCCTACAGTAGTTTTAGCGAGCTGGTGCGCCGCTTTCCGCAAAGTAAATATGTTGAAGAAAGCCAGCAGCGGTTGCTGGAAATTCGCAACCTGATGGCCGAGCACGAGCTGTATGTGGCGCAGTACTACATGAAGCGCGGCGCGTGGATTGCCGCCGCTAACCGTGCGCAAATGCTGCTTGAGCGTTACAACGGCGCGCCTGCCATGCCTGAGGCGCTTAAAATCATGGTGCGGGCTTACACGCAGCTTGGTCTGACCGATCTGGCCGCAGATGCGCGCAAGGTGCTTGAGCTTAACTACCCGGACATCGCCAAGTCGTTAAATTAAAAAATCTTTTTCAAACAAAAGAACACGCCGCGCGGGTGCTCGGCGTGTTTTTTTGTGCCCACAGAAAATATGTTTTAATGCAAAATTCATCCAAAACACATTGAAATACTCAAGAATTGACATAAAATAAATTTGTGTATTCATCAATAAAATTCATTAGGAGAGCCTCATGCGAAACGAACATCACGATTTCGATGCCCATACGCCATGGAAAATCGTCCACGTGGCCATTGCTGCTTTGATTTCCCTCAAATCCATCATTGTGGCCACCTTGTTTTTGACCCTAGGCGTTGCCGTCGAGTAAGCCCAGCTTCGCGACGCGCGACAAACCCCGGCACGGGCGAACCTGCCGGGGTTTTTTGTGCGCGTTTATCCTTATAATCACCGCCACACTTCATTGGAGCGAATGTCATCATGCAAGACACCATCTGCCTTACCGAATACAGCCACGGCGCGGGTTGCGGCTGCAAAATCGCCCCCAACGTGCTCGACACCCTGCTGCACTCCCAGCTAGAAGCTTTCCATGATCCGCGTTTGCTGGTGGGGAATGCCTCGCGTGACGATGCAGCGGTGTACGATTTGGGCGACGGTCGCGGGGTGATTTCGACCACCGATTTTTTCATGCCGATTGTCGATGATCCGTTCGATTTTGGGCGCATCGCCGCCACCAACGCCATTTCCGACATCTACGCCATGGGCGGCAAGCCCTTGATGGCGATTGCGATTTTCGGCTGGCCAATCGATAAGCTACCCGCCGAAGTGGGGCGTCAGGTGATTGATGGCGGGCGCGCGGCCTGTCATTTGGCCGGTATTCCGCTGGCGGGCGGGCACAGCATTGACGCACCCGAGCCGATTTTTGGTTTGGCGGTCACGGGTTTAGTGGATTTACACAGCCTCAAGCGCAATGACACCGCCCGCGCCGGTGCGCGTTTGTACCTTACCAAACCGCTGGGCATTGGTCTGATGACCACGGCGCAAAAATCCAAGCTGCTCAAGCCCGAACACGCGCATATCGCCCGCGACTGGATGGTCACACCCAATCGTTTTGGGGCGGAAATCAGCGACATGGACAAAGTCGTCGCCATGACCGACGTGACCGGTTTTGGCTTGCTGGGGCATTTGCTGGAAATGTGTGAGGGCAGTGGAGTTAACGCGCGTGTTGAGCTGGATGCCATTCCGGTGATTGAGGCTGCGCGCGAGTATGCCGCCCTGGGTTGCTCGCCCGGCGGCACGCACCGCAATTACGCGAGCTACGGTCACAAGGCGGTTTCGATCAGCGCCGAGCAGAAACTCATCCTTTGCGACCCGCAAACCTCTGGCGGTTTACTGATTGCGGTTATGCCTGAAGGCGAGGCCGAGTTCGTGCGCCGTGCCTCAGCGTTTGGTTTGGAGCTAAGTCCCTTGGGTGAGCTGGTTGAACGTGCGCCGGGAACGCCAGCCGATGCGCCCTTTGTGAGCTTTGTGTGAAGCCTGTCCTGCCGTTGGTGAGCGATTTTGCGGCGTTGTTTTTAGAGCAACGCCCCTTGCTGGATGTGCGCGCCCCGGTTGAATTCAACGAAGGTTCGTTTCCGCATAGCACCAATTTACCCTTGCTTAATGACGAAGAGCGGCATCAGGTCGGTGTCCGCTACAAGCAGCAAGGCCAGGACGCGGCCATTGAGCTGGGTTATGCCCTGGTAGACGCGCCCAGCAAGGCCGCACGTATTACGGGCTGGGCGGCCTGGGCCAAGGCGCATCCTGATGGCGTGCTGTACTGCTTTCGTGGCGGCCTGCGCTCGCGTTTGACGCAACAGATGTTGGCCGACGAGGCGGGTATCGTCGTACCGCGTGTGGCAGGTGGCTACAAGGCCATGCGCCGTTTTTTGCTCGACACGCTGCTCACGCAGGCGGCGCGGCAAAACCTGCTTTTAATCGGTGGGCGCACAGGCTGTGGTAAAACCGATCTGCTGCAAACTGTGCCCAATGCGCTCGATCTTGAGGGCATTGCACATCATCGTGGTTCATCATTTGGGCGCTATGCCGTCGATCAGCCGACGCAAATCAATTTTGAAAATGCGCTGGCCATACGCCTATTGCAGCTTGCTGCCGTGCCGTGCACTCTGTTGGAAGATGAGGGGCGGGCGGTCGGTCGCCGCGACATTCCGCTCAGTCTTTTTACACCTATGAGTCGTGCGCCGTTGATTGTACTGGAAGCCGCGCTTGAGGCGCGTGTGGCGCAGTCTTACAAGGATTATGTGGTGGATGGACTGCATGAGTTTCAGGGCATGTACTGCGCGGATGAGAGCTTTGCACGCTATTCGGCACATGTTCACGCCAGTTTGGATCGCATTCAGCGCCGTTTGGGTGGGCAGCGTTATCAGGAGATGAAGCATTTGCTGGAGGCGGGCTTGCACGATTTGGCAGCGGGGGATGGCGCGCTTTTGCACGAGTTCGTGCGCCGACTTTTGTTGGAGTATTACGACCCGATGTATGACTACCAGATCAGCCTCAAGCAGGAACGCATCGTGTTTCGCGGCGAACGCGAGGCCGTGCTGGATTGGCTGGAAAAGCAGGGGATGCTTGCATGAGCCAGCGCGACCAAATTTATGCCGCCGCGCATCATGCCGCTCCCTTTTGTTTTGATGCGCGGGTGGCGGCAGTCTTCCCCGACATGATTCGCCGCTCGGTGCCAGGCTACGAGCTTATTCTGCAATCCCTGCCTTGGCTGGCGGCGCGGGTGGTGCAGCCGCATTCCAATGTGTACGACTTGGGTTGCTCGCTGGGCGCGAGTGCCCATGCGCTGCGTCACGGTTTGGATAACACCCCCGGCTGCCATATTCTCGCGGTGGATAATTCGGCTGCCATGCTGGCGCGTGCCGAGGAGTGGTTGTCCGGTTTCTGTGCCAACACGCCAATTGAGCTGCAATGTGCCGATGTGCTGGATGTGCCGATTGACAACGCCTCACTGGTGATGTTGAACTTCACCCTGCAATTTATCCCGCAAGATCAAAGGCTTGGGCTATTGAAGCGCATCCGCACCGGAATGCGCCCCGGCGCGGTGCTGTTGCTTTCGGAAAAAATCGCCATTGAGGACGAGCCATTGGCACAGTTGATTACTGAATTGCACCACGATTTCAAGCGTGCGCAGGGCTATTCCGAGCTGGAAATCGCGCAAAAGCGTCAGGCATTGGAAAACGTGCTGATTCCTGAAACGCTGTCTGCGCATCAAGAACGCCTGCGGGAAGCCGGGTTTGCGGCGGCGGAAGTGTGGTTGCAGCACACCCGTTTTGTGTCCCTTTTGGCAAGGGTTTGAGCCATGTCGCACATTCCCCTCGTTGACCTGGCCGCTTTGCGTGCCGAACTGGCGCACGACCCGCTGCGCGCTTGGCTGGACTGGCTACCGGCGGCGCTGAGTGTGGCGCTGGATACTGAGCGCAATGGCAATCTGCCGCGTTTTCAGCAGGCGCTGGATGCGCTGCCCATGCTCCATGCTCAGCATGTTGATCTGCAACGCGGCGCGCTTCTTATCGGTCTGACCGATGAAATTGACCAAGGCACCCGCGAGCAGATGGAACATGCCCTGCGCGGCCTGATGCCTTGGCGCAAGGGCCCGTTTGAGCTGTTTGGCATTCATATCGACACCGAATGGCGTTCGGACTGGAAATGGACGCGTGTATTGCCGCATCTTGCACCTTTAGCTGGGCGGCGTGTCTTGGATGTGGGCTGCGGCAGCGGTTATCACCTGTTGTGTATGCGCGGCGAGGGCGCGGCACTGGCGATAGGCATTGAACCGTCGGTGTTATTTACCGCCCAATTCGCTGCACTGCGCCGCTTGAGCGGCATCACGCACGCGCACGTTCTGCCATTTACCCTGGAAGGCTTGCCGGAAACTGAACAAGGCGGACGCATCGCCAGTTTCGACACGGTGTTTTCCATGGGGGTGATCTACCACCGCCGCGACCCGCAAGAGCATCTGGCGCACTTGTTGGAGTGCCTGCGCCCCGGTGGCCAGTTGGTGCTGGAGGGCTTGGTGATTGAAGGTGGCGTGCGTGATGCGCTTTATCCGGGTGATACCACCACCAACCCCAGTGGGCGTTACGCCATGATGCGCAATGTGTGGTGCGTGCCCTCGGCGCAGATGCTCAAACGCTGGCTGGAACAGGCGGGCTTGCGCAACGTGCGCATTGTGGATGAAAGCGTCACGACTTTAGATGAACAGCGCCAGACCGACTGGATGCGTTATCAATC
>DYLI01000016.1:0-11317 GCA_020722165.1 Halothiobacillus neapolitanus
GCCCTTGCCCACCCGGGGCTTCGGCTGGGACAACTACCTGGTCTTGCCTGCGCTGGCGCTGATGCTGCGGCCGATGGTGCAGATTGCCCAGGTGACCGCCGGGCTGCTGGAGACGGAGCTGGGCAAGCGCTACATCGTCACGGCGCGCCTGCCGGTGCAGCGCATGGACGATTTGGGCTTGTTGATGCGCTCGTTCAACACCATGACCGCACGCATTGCCGAGAGCGCCGAAGAAACCCGGCGCTTGAAAGATGAGGCCGATGCGCAGCGCGATTATCTGGAAACGGTGTTACAACACCTATCCTCCGGCGTGCTGACCTTAAGTGATGACGGCCAGGTGCGCCATGCCAATGCGGCTGCGGCGAGCCTGCTCGGCGTGCCCTTGGGTGAGTTGCAGCATGTGCGCCTGCCTGCGTTGTGCTTAGAGCATGCTCACCTAACCCCACTGTGTGAGGCGTTGGAGGAATGGTTGCGTCAAGATGGCGTGGGCGAGCTGCTACGCGAGGTGCGTCTGCTCAACGATGGTGAACGCAGCATTTTGATGGTGCGTGGCGCGCCGCTGGCGCACGATTGGGCGCAAGATGCGGGGGAAAACGAAGAGGGCGGCCTGGTGCTGGTCATGGACGACATTACCGCGATTATTCAAGGCCAGCGCGACGCGGCCTGGAGCGAAGTGGCGCGGCGTTTGGCACATGAAATCAAAAACCCGCTCACACCGATTCAATTGTCCGCCGAGCGTTTACGGCGCAAGCTTGGCCCGGTGCTGAATGAAGCCGATGGACAGGTTTTGCAACGCGCCACGCATACCATCGTGCAGCAAGTAGAAGCCATGAAGCATATGGTGAACGACTTTGCGGAATATGCGCGTATGCCGCAGTCGCGCATGGTGGCGCTGGATTTAACCGCACTGGCACGTGAAGTGCTGGATTTATACCGAGGCGACGTGGTGAAAATGCGCTTGCGTGCCGATGACAAACCCATCTGGATCGAGGGCGATGCGCTACGTTTGCGCCAGCTTTTGCATAATCTGCTCAAAAATGCGGCTGAGGCATTGCAGGAGGCATCGCCGCCCGTGAGCGCGCCCGAAGTCAACGTAAGTTTGACGCTGCACGAAGAAACGCATGCTGTCGAGTTACTGGTGGCGGATAATGGACACGGTTTCCCGGCAGATTTACTGGGACAGATTTTTGATCCCTATGTCACCACGCGCCCCAAGGGGACGGGCTTGGGGCTGGCGATTGTGAAAAAAGTAGTCGAAGAACACGCGGGCAAAGTGCGCGTGTTTAATGCGCCCGAAGGTGGAGCGCGTGTGCTGCTAAGCTTCCCTGCGCGCACAGGCGGCTTGGAGCATGGCGCAGGGGTGGATAAACTGGACAATATTTAGGGGGTGTTCGTATAAATTAAGGCTTGATGGATTTGTGCGCCAAAGGCGCGGATTTGGATTGAGGATTTCATATCCCCGTTCTGGGGTCGCCGTGAACGGAGTGCCGAAGGCATGGTAAACAGGCCATGGATGGCCTGTTTAGTCCTGTCGCAACATGGATGTTGCGTCGGGACGGCCTTGCCTTAGGCGCTTTGTTCACGGCTTGCCCGTAGGGCGACCCCAAGGGGCGTGTTCTTTTGGTTACTTTTCTTGCACGAGCAAGAAAAGTCACTCGCCCGTATCAAACACGCCTTGTGCGAAGTCGCACCGTGGAAACGGGCGAAACAATGCCACCGGCCTTGAACGGTCAGTGGGCTTTTTCGCCCGTCTTGAAGGGAATACTCCGTTGCAAATCGCGTTGGCAACGGGCGAGTAACTTTCTTTGCTTGCACAAAGAAAGTCACCAAAGAAATGCACCCCAACGATGCTGCCCTCCGGGCAAACCGTGCAGCATCGAAAAGGGGGGTAAGAAAATCCAAAAGCCGCGCCTTTGGCGCATGAGTCGATCAACCTTCAACGAACAAACATCTACATGAAGCAATGCCGAAAAGAACGATGGAACCAACATGCCTAATGCACATATTTTAATCGTCGATGATGAGCCGGACATTCGCGCTGCGGTGAGCGACATTCTGGAAGACGAAGGCTACAGCGTCGCGCTGGCTGAGGACGCGTCCATGGCGCAAACTCAGTTGCAGGTGCGGCGGGCGGACTTGATTTTGCTGGATGTCTGGATGCCGGGCATGGATGGCTTGGCCTTGTTGCGCCATTGGCACAGTGTGGCAGGCAGCCTGCCCGCTCCGGTGGTGATGATGTCGGGGCATGGCACGCTGGAAACGGCGGTTGAGGCAATTCGACTCGGCGCGTATGACTTTATCGAAAAACCCTTATCGTTGGATAAATTGCTGCTAACGGTCGAGAACGCGCTGCAAACCCAGCGCTTGGCACAGGAAAATTCACGTTTGCGCCGCGAAAACGGCCACCCCAGCGAGCCCTTGGGCGATAGTGCACTGATGCAGGCGCTCAAGGCGCAAGCCAAGCATTTGGCTGAAAAAGATGACTGGCTGTTACTGCTCGGCGAACCCGGTTCGGGGCGGCAGAGCTTTGCGCGCTATATCCACCATCACAGTGCGCGCCGCCATCAGCCCTTTGTGGTGGTCAATGCCGCCAACGCGCGGCGTCAAGCGCTCGGGGGCTCTTTACTCGGTCAGGAAGACATTGTGCCGCCAAAAGGCGGTTCAGATGTCGATACTCCAGACACCGGCGCGGAACGGCGGCGCGTGCGTTATGGCCTGCTGGAGCAGGCGCACGGCGGAACCCTGTTCATTGCCGAGCTGGCCGAGCTGGATAAACGTGAACAGACTCAGCTGCTGCATGTGCTCACCGGTGGCAGTTTTACCCGCAACGGCGGCACGCAACCGGTCGAGGTCGATGTGCGCATCATGGCGGCAAGCGCGCTCGACTTGCGCGAGGAGGTCAATGCTGGGCGTTTCCGCGATGACTTGTATCAACGCATCAGCGCGCATGGCCTAGTGATTCCGCCACTATGCGCCCACACAGAAGATGTGCCGTTGTTGCTCAACCACACCTTGCGCCGTGCGCATGAACACGACGGCGCGCCGTTATGCACCCTGGACGCCGAGGCCATGGCCAAGTTGTGCGCCTACCCTTGGCCAGGGCATGTGGGCGAGCTCAAAAATGTGGCGCAACGTTTACTGATGCTTAGCCAGGACGGCCATATCGGTTTGCATGAAGTGCAACAAGCCCTCGGTGGGCGCGAAAACCGCGAAATGCGCGTTTCGGAACGCGATGGTTGGTTGAGCTTGGATCTAGACTTGGGTCTTCCCTTGCGCGAGGCACGCGATGATTTTGAGCGTGCCTATCTGGAGGCTCAACTGCGCCACAGCCGGGGCAGCATGACCGAACTCGCGCGTCGCGCGGGCATGGAGCGCACCAACCTGTACCGCAAGCTGAAAATGCTTGGGGTCAAGGACACCTTCCAGCGTGATGACTCGGATGAGTAAGCCCTTATGAAAATTGTGATTCTCGGTGCAGGACAAGTTGGTGCGACCCTGGCAGGCTTGCTGGCCAGCGAACCGGGGCGTGACATAACCCTAGTGGATACTGATGCCGAGAAACTGCACGACTTGCAGGAAAAACTGGACATCCGCACGGTGGTCGGCCTGGCCTCACACCCTGCCGTGCTGGAGCGCGCAGGCGTTGAACACGCCGACATGCTGCTCGCCGTCACCAACAGCGACGAGGTGAACATGGTGGCCTGCCAACTGGCGTGGAAGCTGTTTCACACACCGATGAAAATTGCGCGTCTGCGTTCCAAGGAATACAAAGATCGCCCTGACATTTTTAGCGAAGGTTATTTCAGAATCGACGTGGTGATTAGCCCGGAAAATCTGATTCAGGAATACATCAAACGTCTGATCGCTTTACCCGGTGCCTTGCAAGTACTGGACTTCGCCGAGAGCCGGGTGGGCTTGGTTGCCGTGCGCGCACTGGCCGGGGGCATGATGGTTGGCCATCCGATTCGCGATATTCGTGCCCATATGCCGAACATTGATGCGCGCGTGGCCGCGATTTTTCGGCGTGGCCAAGCCATCGACCCGTGCGGCGACACACGCATTGAAGTGGAAGATGAAGTATTTTTCATCGCCGCGCACGAAAACATTCGCGCCGTGATGGCCGAACTTGGGCGCATGGAGCGCCCCTACCGCAATATCATGATTGCCGGCGGCGGTAATATCGGGCGCGGCTTGGCGCAAGCCCTGGAGGGCGAGGCCAATGTGAAGGTCATCGAGCACAACCCGCACAACGCTCAGCGTTTGGCCGAAGAGTTGAATCAGGCCGTTGTGCTTGGCGGTGATGCAACCGACGAAGATTTGCTGCGAGAAGAAAACATCGAGGACATGGATTTGTTCCTTGCCGTCACCAATGACGACGAAAACAACATCCTCTCCGCCATGCTGGCCAAGCGTCTGGGTGCGCGCAAGGTCATGGCGCTGGTGAACCGCACAGCCTATGTGGATTTGATTGAATCCTTGTCCATTGATGTGGTCATTTCCCCGCAATTGATTACCATCAGTGCCTTGCTGGCGCATTTGCGACGTGGCTCGGTGATTGCGGCACACTCTTTGCGGCGCGGCGCGGCGGAAGCCATGGAGCTTATTGCCGTGGGCGACAAACTGACCTCGCGGGTGGTCGGACGGCGGGTGGGCGAGCTGAAATTACCCGAAGGGGTGAGTGTCGGTGCAATTGTGCGCGGCGAGCGCGAGGTGATTATTACGCATCACGACACGCTGATTGAAAGCGACGACCATGTGATTCTTTTCCTGACCGACAAGCGCCTGGTGCGCGAAGTGGAGCAATTGTTCCAAGTCGGCTTTAGTTTCTTCGGTTAAGGATTCGCCTATGCAGCTCTCCGCCGTGCAGCGTGTTCTCGGTTTATTGTTGATGATTTTCAGCTTGTCGATGCTGCCTCCGACCTTGGTCGGCTTGCATTATGGCGATGGTGAAATTTTGCCGTTCATTCAAGGCTTTTTCTGGCTGTTTTCGATTGGCGCACTGATTTTTTGGCCGGTACGCCACTTCAAAAAAGATTTGAAGCTACGCGATGGCTTTTTAATTGTGGTGCTGTTCTGGACGGTGTTGAGCATGTCGGGCGCAGTGCCGTTTTTCTTTGCCGACACGCCGAAGATGTCGATCACTGACGCAGTGTTTGAGGCGGTATCCGGCCTGACGACTACGGGTGCGACCGTGCTCACCAATATCGACGCACTACCCCATAGCATCAAGTTTTATCGCCAAGAATTGCAATGGCTGGGCGGCATGGGGATTGTGGTTTTGGCGGTGGCGATTTTGCCGCTATTGGGTATTGGCGGCATGCAGCTTTTCAAGGCCGAAACGCCGGGGCCGATGAAAGATAATAAGCTCACCGCGCGCATTGCCGACACCGCCAAAACGCTGTGGTTCATCTATGTCGGGCTGACGGTTTTTTATGCGCTGGCCTATCGCCTAGGTGGCATGAGCTGGTTCGATGCGGTAGGGCACGCCTTTTCCACGGTGTCGATTGGCGGTTTTTCCACCCATGATGCCGGTTTTGGTTTTTACAACTCGGCCTGGCTGGACGGCATGGCGACGCTGTTTATGCTGGTCGCCGGGGCGAACTTCACCCTGCATTTTGTGGCCTGGAACCAACGCAGCGTGCGCGGTTATTTGCATGATTCCGAATTCCGGGCGTACGCACTCCTGATGGTATTGATGATTGCGCTTTACAGCCTGATTCTTTGGGGCAACCACACCTACGAAAGCCTGCTGGATGCGCTGCGTTATGCTTCATTCAATGTGGTTTCATACGCGACAACCACCGGTTTTGCCACCGCAGACATTACCCTTTGGCCGGTATTTTTGCCGCTATTACTGATGTTTTTGGCAATTATCGGCGGCAGCACAGGCTCGACCGCAGGCGGCATGAAGGTCATGCGCGTGGTGTTGATTATCAAACAAGGCTTCCGCGAGCTTAAGCAGTTGATTCACCCCCAAGCCGAGTTGCTGGTCAAATTGAATGGGCACATCGTACCCACACGGGTCATTCAGGCGGTGTGGGGCTTTTTCTCTGCCTACGTGGTGATTTTGATTCTGCTGGTGATGTTTATGCAGGCCGTCGGGCTGGATGAGGTGTCCTCCTTTGGTGCGGCCGTGGCGATGCTGACCAACCTTGGCCCTGGCCTTGGCACGGTGTCGTCCACCTTTGCCTCTGCGCCCGATGCCGCCAAATGGGTGGGCTGTCTAGCCATGATTCTCGGTCGCTTGGAAATTTTCACCTTGCTGGTGTTGTTCACCCCGGCATTCTGGCGTCGCTAACGATGAGCGCCGATCTGTGGAATCAGCGTTATGCCAACGCGGCGCATGGCGAGGCCGCCTGGGTATTGCACGAACATACCCATCTGTTGCCCGCTCAAGGACAAGCACTGGATTTAGCCTGCGGCCTGGGTGCGAATGCCTTGTTTTTGGCCGAGTGCGGTTTATCGGTCAGCGCGTGGGATCGCTCATCTGTGGCGATTGAGCGCGTGCAGGCCGCTGCGGCTGAGCGCGGGCTGAGCATCGCTGCCTCGGTGCGTGATGTCGTGCTTGAGCCACCTGCGGCGGCAAGTTTTGATGTAATTGTGGTGACGCATTTTCTTGCCCGCGAGCTGTTTCCGGCCTTGCTCGCCGCCCTACGCCCCGGCGGATTACTGTTTTACCAAACCTTCACAGCGGAGCGTATCGAAGGTCTTGATACACCGTCCAACCCCGATTTTGTGCTTGCGCCCAACGAGTTACTGCACCTGTGCGCCCCGCTGCGCATTCGGGCTTACCGCGAGGATGGGCTAACAGGCGATCTAACGCAGGGCATACGCGCACGCGCCGCCTGCGTGGGGCAAAAAACATGAACCCCAAGCACCCGTTACGCCAACGCGCACTCTGGCATCCGCGTTACTGGGGGCTTTGGCTGGCCGTGCTGCTGTTGTGGCTGATCGCTTGGCTGCCGCTGCATTGGCGCATGGGTATGGGCGCATGGCTGGGGCGGCAGATGCTCACACGCAACGCGAAACGCCGCCGTATCGTGCAGATCAATCTCGGATTGTGCTTCCCTGAACTCAAACAGGCTGATCGTGATGCGCTGGCGTTAAGTTCCGCCGAACGCGCCGGGCAAGCCATGCTGGAGCTTGGCGTACTTTGGCTGCGCAGTGACGCGGCCATCCAAAAACGCTGGCAGGTGCATGGCCGCGAGCATCTGGATGCCGTACTGGCCGCCGGGCGTGCGCCGCTGTTTGTCACCGGGCATGTGGTCGGATTGGATATGGGTGCGGCGGCCGTAGCAGTCACCTGCAAAGGCGGCATCGGGCCTTATAACCCCACCGATAAACCGTTTGTCGATGCTTGGCTAAGCTATGGTCGCACACGTTTTGGTAGCCGTATTGTGGCGCGCCACGAGGGGTTGCGTCCCATGTTGAAAGCGTTAAGAGCCGGCGAGGCCGCATATTACATTCCTGATGAAGACCATGGTGCCGAGCATTCGGTGTTTGCACCATTTTTTGGCGTGCAGAAGGCAACCCTACCGTTGCTGGGGCGCTTGGTGACCCAAGGCCGCGCCAGTGCTTTGCCCCTTTTCACCCGACTCGACCCCGATACCGGCATCTATCACATGCACATCGAAGCCGCCTTGTCTCTCGCGGAGCAAGCCAGCCCCATTGAGGAGGCCACGCGCATGAATGCCACACTGGAAAGCATGATACGGCGTGATCCGACGCAGTACATGTGGAGCTTTAAGCTATTCAAAACACGGCCACCGGGCGAGCCGGATATTTATCCATGAACTCGAACCTGCGCCTAGCGATCATGTTTGTGCTCGCCGCGCTCCTTCTGCCGGGCTGCACGCCGCAACCCGCAAGCGAGAACCGTATCACCCTCGATTTCTGGGCGATGGGCAGCGAAGGCGAGCATGTGCAGGCATTATTACCCGCTTTTGCACTCGAACACCCCGGCATCACCGTGCGCGTGCAGCAAATTCCGTGGAGCGCGGCGCATGAAAAACTGCTCACCGCGCACGTCGGCGGTACGCTGCCGGATGTGTTTCAGTTGGGCAACACCTGGTTGCCGGAGTTTGTGGCTCTGCGCGCGCTTGCACCACTGGATGATGTGCTGAGCCTTGATGCCCAGGCGGATATTTTTTCCGGCGTGCTAGCGGCCAATCGAATGAATGGCCATCTTTACGGCCTGCCATGGTATGTGGACACGCGCCTGCTGTTTTTTCGTGCCGATCTATTGCAACAGGCGGGTGTGGCACGTGCGCCGCAAACATGGAGCGAATGGATTGAGGCGCTGCGTCAGCTAAAGGCGCGCACGGCAAGCGCACCGCTCATCCTGCCGTTTAGCGAATGGCAGACCCTGATCGCCCTTGGCTTGCAGCAAAAGGCCGAGCTTTTGCGCGACGATGGTCGCTATGGCGCGTTGGCCCAGCCCGCCTTTCGCGAGGCGTTTGCGTTTTATATTCGCCTATTTCAAGAAGGCTTAGCCGAAGTCGGCGGCGAGCTGCGCACGGGCAATGTGTACCAAGCCTTTGCCGACGGGCGCGTGAGTATGCTGGTGAGCGGGCCGTGGAATCTGGGCGAGTTTGCGCGCCGTATGCCGCCCGCACTGCGCGAGGCTTGGGCGACTGCGCCGCTGCCCGTGCCGGATGGAACGCCATTCCCCGGACACTCGATTGTCGGCGGCGCAAGCCTTGCGATCAATGCACAAAGCCAGCATTCAGAAGCCGCTCGCGCCTTGTTGCAATTTTTGGCTGCCCCCGAGCAGCAACTTGAATTTTATCGAGCCACCGGCGATTTGCCCGTGCGCAAGAGCGCATGGTCGCTAGGCAATCTGCAACAATCGCCACGTATCGACGCTTTTTGGCAACAACTGCAACAGGTTCAAGGCGTGCCACCCGTGCCCGAGTGGGAACGCCTCGCCAGCCTGGTCATGCGTCATGCCGAGCGCGTGGCGCGCGGGCTGGAAAGTCAGGAGCAGGCGCTGGCCGCCATGGACATCGAGGCGGATGCCATGCTGGAAAAACGGCGTTGGCTGATGGAGCGCGGCACGCCATGAAACTCCCCGCCGCCTTTTGGTTCCTTGCCCCCGCACTCGGTTTAATCGCCGTATTTTTCCTGCTGCCGATTGCGGCCGCACTTCTGTTGTCACTGACCGATTTTGACATTTACGCCATTGGCGACCCGTCCGCTTTGCGCTGGATTGGCCTCGACAACTACCGCCAAGTGTTTGAACACCCGCTGTTTTGGACGGCCTTGGGCAATACCTTCTACTTTGTCATCCTCGGCGGGCCGTTGTCGGTCGGCTTGAGCCTCGGCGCGGCCTTGCTGCTGAATGCGCGCCTGACCTGTTGCCGCACCCTGTTCCGCACCATTTATTTTCTGCCGGTGGTGAGCACGCTGGTGGCGGTCGCCGTGGTCTGGCGCGCTTTGTACAGTCCCGATACAGGGCTGCTGAATCAGCTGCTCACTGTGTTTGGCATCTCACCCATCGACTGGCTTGGCGACCCAAACTTTGCCATGCCGGCGATTATCCTCATGGCGGCGTGGAAGAATTTTGGCTTCAACATGATTATTTTCATTGCCGGATTGCAAGCCATTCCCGATCGGCTGTACGAAGCGGCACGCCTGGATGGCGCAGGAAGCTTTGCACAGTTTCGCTACATCACCCTGCCGCAACTTGCGCCGACGTTTTTGTTCGTTGCGCTGATGACCATGATCGGCTACCTGCAACTGTTCGCCGAACCGTATGTCATGACCCAAGGCGGCCCCGCCAACGCCACGCTTTCCTTAGTTATGCTGATGTATCAAGAAGGTTTCCGCTGGTGGAACATGGGCTTCGCGGCGGCGCTGGCCTTTGTATTATTCGTCATTATTCTGGCGGGGACGTTGTTGCAATTACGGCTACAAAAAAAGAGCGGGGTATAAACCTCGCCCTTATCGTCGGATTATGATTCCTACGCAGTCGCTTATCTGCCCGCGCGCTGGGTGAGTGACTGAATAAGCGCATCAGAATGCGGGTTATTCACGTTGCCCAGCACCAGAATATCCACCGGATTCACGGCTGTACCGTAGTAGGCATGGTTCAGGCTATCGCGTACCGCGATCACCGAGCCTTCCACACTCACGCCGGCAAACAAGCCCTTGCTGCGCGCAAACGAAAGAATGTCTACCGTAGCGGCCTGCGCCCCCGCACCTACGGGTCCCGCTGCGACGCTGGCATCCGCGCCAAGCTGAAATTTTGTGCTTAACAGTGCGTCACGCCCCTTGTCGGTCATGGCCATCATGACAATTTCCGCCACTGAGCCGCCCGCCTGAAAGCCAACGCTCGCCGAGCCCATCGTGGCAAACGCAGGACCGCGCCAGGTGCTGCTCTTGTCATCACGCACCAACACCACGCCCGTACCGCCCGCGCCACCCAAGACAAAGCCCGCTTTAATGTACTCTGGCACAATCAACACCGCCTTGGCCTTGGTCACATTGTTGCGGTACCACGACATTTCCGGATCAGCCGAAAAGTCTTTCAGCGTTTGCACCGCCTTATTCACTGTGGCATTCGCATCAGTGCGCGCGCTGGTCGCCGTGTTGGCGCCCTCGTCAGAACGGTCGGCAGATGTTGAACATGCCACGCTCGATAAAGCCAACACACCTAATAGTGCTTTGAAAAGTAGATGTCGCATAAAAATCTCCTTGAACAAATAAACTCTCAAGTTGAGTGTATATCGCAACTTGGCGCGCGGCACTGTTTTTAGTGTCCACGATGCCCGCGTTACAATCTCCGCCCACTTTGACTCAAAACACGCTATGAACCCCAACGACCTGATTCAACGCATTCAACAAGCCATCCCCGATGCCATTGTTCACCCCTCGGGCGAAGGGTGCAGCTTTAACTTACACATCATTAGCGCAAGCTTTGCCGATGAAAGCCTGATTAAACGCCATCGCCGCGTGATGGCCACGCTGAATGATTTAATCGCCAGCGGCGCACTCCATGCCGTGACCCTGAAAACCCACACCCCGGATGAAGCCCATGTCTGATTTGAATCAAGCCAGCCAAACTGAACTCGAAGCCGCCGCCTTTCGCCGCTTGGTCGCCCACCTGCAAGCGCGCACGGACGTGCAAAACATTGATTTAATGAATCTTTCCGGGTTTTGCCGTAACTGCATGTCCAAGTGGCTCAAGGCCGCAGCGGATGAGCGCGGCATGGAGCTAAGCCTGGATGAAGCGCGTGAGCAGGTTTACGGTATGCCCTATGAAGACTGGAAAGCGCAATATCAAAATGAAGCCAGCGACAAGCAACAGACCACATTT
>DYLI01000016.1:11417-17665 GCA_020722165.1 Halothiobacillus neapolitanus
TTTGCCCGCACCCACGGCCACGCGCCGGAATAACCCACCGCAGAGTATGCCGAGAGGAATGCCCGCTCTTAAATCTCTGTGCCCTCTGTGGCAAAAAACTTAGGCACACATGAACACAAACCCGCCTCCCCCGCGTTTTGGCATCGTGATTATCGGCGACGAAGTTCTCTCCGGCCGCCGTCAAGACAAACACATCCCCGCCGTGATTGAGCGCCTGAACGCGCGCGGCCTGCGCTTGGCGTGGGTACGCATGATTGGCGACGAAATGGATTTGATCGTGCAAACCTTGCGCCAAGCACGCGAGGATGCGGATGTCGTGTTTTGCTTTGGCGGAATTGGTGCCACGCCAGATGACTTGACCCGTGCGGCGGCTGCACAAGCCTTCTATCGCCCACTCATCCGCAACCCCGCAGCCGAGGCATTAATCGTCGCGCAATTTGGCGGCGAGGCGTTCCCGCACCGTGTACTCATGGCCGACTTGCCGGACAACTGCGCACTCATTCCCAACCCAATGAACAATGTTCCCGGCTTTTCGCTGCACGATTGCTACTTTATGCCCGGTTTTCCGGAAATGGCGCATCGTATGCTCGACTGGATATTGCATACGCATTTTGCCGATGTCGGCAATACGGATTATGACGAAGCCTCCTTGTGGGTGTGGGATGCTTCGGAAAACCAGTTGCTCGAACTGATGCGCGCTTTTGAGCAGCAATACAGAACACTCAAGCTCTTCAGCCTGCCGATGTTGCCGACCGAGCAGCAACCGCGCCGCCGCATTGAGCTTGGCCTCAAGGGTTTGCGCGAAGATTTACAGTCTGCAATGCACGCGCTGCAAAGCCAAATCGAAGCGCTCGGCTTTGGCACAAGTGCATCAAGGGAACTTGCGCCGCAAGCTGCATCTCCAAAAGGCACGATTCACGCCTCTGTTGATTAAGGAGTTTTTAGTCATGCACCAACCTGCAAAGCACACCATGCCTTTTTTCAAGGCCACATTTTTGGCCGCCGCACTGGCCTTGGGCGGCGCGCCGCTAGCGAGCGCCCAGGCGCAACTGCCCGACTTTGTGCAAACCGTAAAAGATGTTTCCCCTGCCGTGGTCAATATCAGCACCACGCAAAAACGCCCAAAAATGGCGCAAGGTATGCCGCCCGGCGGCGTCTCACCGTTCCCCGAAGGCCACCCGTTCAACGAATTGTTCAAGCATTTTTACGAAGGCCAGCCCGGCGGCGGGATGCCCAATCAACGTCCGGCGCAATCGCTCGGTTCCGGCTTCATTATTGATGCCAGCGGCGTTATTTTGACCAACGCCCATGTGGTCAAAGACGCGGAAAGCATTACCGTGCGCCTGCAAGACAAACGCGAGCTGCCCGCCAAAGTGCTGGGGATGGACGAGCGCACCGATGTCGCCGTACTCAAAGTCGAGGCCAGCGGCTTGCCCGTGGCGCGCTTGGGCAATTCGGATCAGGTCGAAGTCGGTGAGTGGGTTTTGGCGATTGGCTCGCCATTCGGCCTCGACTTCACCGCCACCCAAGGCATTGTGAGCGCGCTGGCGCGTAATTTGCCCGATGACACCTACGTGCCCTTCATCCAAACCGATGCGGCGGTCAATCCTGGCAACTCTGGTGGCCCGCTGTTCAACACCAAAGGCGAAGTGGTTGGCATAAACTCGCAAATTTACTCGCGCTCCGGCGGTTACATGGGCTTGTCGTTCGCCATTCCGATCAACACCGCCACCCAAGTGGCCGACCAATTACGCAGCGGAGGCAAGGTGGTGCGCGGCTGGTTGGGTGTCATGATTCAGCCGATTGATGCCGATCTCGCCAAATCCTTTGGCATGGATCGCCCACGCGGCGCACTGGTCGCCCAAGTCCAGCCCGACAGCCCAGCGGCCAAAGCCGGCGTGAAGTCCGGCGATGTGATTCTGAAATTCAACGGACAACCCATTGATAATACGGCGCAACTTCCCGCCAAAGTAGCCGCCACCAAGGTCGGCTCCAAGGCTGAGCTGGAAATTTTGCGCGACGGCAAGGAGAAAACCCTCGCTGTCACCATCGAGCAACTCAAGGACGATACCGCCAGCAGCGCAACCCCGAACGCCGAACAACCGGGCGAAACCTCGCTCGGCCTGGCCGTGCAGCCCTTGGATGCCGCGCAGCTCAAGGAACTGGACATCAAACATGGTCTGCTGGTGCGTCAGATCGGTGATGGCGCAGCGGGGCGCGCGGGAGTGCGCGTCGGCGATGTGCTGATGGAACTCGGCGGGGTCAAACTCGAATCAGTGAGCGACCTCAAAACGGCGACCAGCAAACTTAAACCCGGTCAACCGGTCGCACTGCGCCTGATACGCGATGGCTCGCCGTTGTTTATTGCCCTAAAAGTCGAGTAAGCTCACTTTAAGTCTTAAGTTTTACAACCCGCTGCGGCGGGTTTCTTTTTGGAGAGCAACATGAAAAAAATCGAAGCCATTATCAAACCCTTCCGTTTGGACGATGTACGCGAAGCACTGATGGAGCTGGGCGTGTCTGGCATGACCGCCACCGAAGTCAAGGGTTTTGGCCGCCAGAAAGGTCACACCGAACTGTATCGCGGCGCGGAATACGTGGTCGATTTTCTGCCCAAGGTCAAAATCGAAGTCGTCGTGGTCGATGCGCAAGTCGATGCCATCGTCGAAGCGATTTTGAAAACCGCCAAAACCGGCAAAATCGGCGACGGCAAGATTTTCGTTAGCGATATCGAACGCGCGATTCGCATCCGCACGGGTGAAGAGGATGATGCGGCGGTTTAATCCATGGGCAGGATTGATTAGGCCTCTAACCTCACCAGCAATCGCGCCAATGCGCCGCTGTGCCGCGTCAAAAAACTAGAGCCTCTTTGCTCTTGGTTGGGCTGCGCTGCGTCAAGGGCTGTGAGTAAGGCCTGCGCCAAGCTCGCGCCATCCTCCACCCAAGTCACCAGACCATCTTCTTGCATGGCGGCATAAATTTCGCTGAAGTTGAACACCGATGCGCCACTGAGAACGGGTAGATTCAGCGACAAAGGCTCCAGCGGGTTGTGGCCGCCATGAGCCACCAGACTTCCGCCGACCAAAGCCACGTCACTGGCGGCGTAAAAGTCCATGAGTTCGCCTAGCGTGTCGATGAGCACGACCGACACGTCTTGCTGTAGGTGCGATAAATTCGCACCTACATTGAAATTTGAACGCCGCACAAGACTCAAACCCTGCACCTCAGCCAACTTGGCGACATCACCCGCCCGTTCAGGGTGGCGCGGGGCGAGGAGTAGCAGCGCGTCGGGGTATTGCGCCATGACCTGCTGATGCGCCGCTAAAACCTGCTCATCCTCGCCAGGATGCGTGCTGGCGGCAATCCACACTTTGTGCTCTTTTCCAAACATTTCACGCCATTTTTCCCCGCGTTCGCGTGTTTTTGGCGCAAGTTCCAAATCAAATTTCAGATTGCCCAAGGCTTCAACTTTGTCCGGCGACGCGCCTAAAGCGATAAAGCGTGCCACGTCTTGCGCATCACGCGCTGCGATCAGACTGACGCAAGCCAGCGTTTCGGCCACCAGCTCATGCACTTTGGCATAGCCGCGCATGGAACGTTCGGACAGGCGCGCATTGGCCAATACCAGCGGAATGCCGCGCCGTTTGGCTTCGGCAAACAGGTTCGGCCACAGCTCGGTTTCCATAATCACCCCGAGCGTCGGCTGGGTGCGCTCGAAAAAACGTCGCACCGCGCTGGGTAGATCGTAAGGCAGGTACACATGCTCAATTGTTTCGCCAAACACGCGCCGCAGCTGTGCCGAGCCGGTTGGCGTGGTGGTGGTGACGAGAATCGCCCAGTCGGGATGCTGCGACTGCCAGGCACGAATCAGCGGGGTGGCGGCGATGACTTCGCCCACGGACACCGCGTGAATCCACAAACGCGGTTTCACGGGAAACGTAGCGATAAAGCCGAGGCGCTCGCCCCAGCGTGCGCGGTAATCGGGGTTGCTGCGACCTTTCCATGCCAAGCGGGCAAATGCCAGCGGGGTGAGCAGCGTTAATACTGTGCTGTAAAGCGCGCGCCGCCAACTCATGCCAACACGGCCTGCAAGCGCGCAAAAACCGCTTCGGCGCGCAAATCATCTTGCGGGGTCAGACTGGCAATTTGCGGCGCATCCGGCTCGGAACGTACGCCGGTCAAGGCGGGCAAAGTCGCAGGAAACAGCGCCAAGCCGGGTTTACGCAGGGCAGCGGCGACGTGCATCAAACCGGTGTCCACGCCCAAGACTGCATCGGCGCGGGAGATAATGGAGGCCAGCGCATCCAGCCCTAGACGCGGTAAAACCTGTGCCGTGGGTACTGCGGTGGCAATGCGCTCGGCGCGTTCTTTTTCGCGGGCATTGCCCCAAGGCAGGAGCAGGCTGCGTCCGTGCTGTGCCAAAGCGTGGCCGACGGTAATCCAGTTGGATTCCAGCCATTCCTTGTCCACGCGACTGGTGCCGTGCAGCGCCAACACAAATGAAAGCGGTAGCTCAATCGTCGGGGTGGAAATACGCTCAGGCAACCCGACCAAACCATAATCCAGCGGCAAATCCTCCATGCCATAACCCAGCGCCGCAGCCAGCAAGCGTCGGTTGCGTTCAATGGCGTGCAACTCGCGCGACACGAGGGCGCGCTGGTCGTAACACAAAGCGGCCAAAGGCTCGCGGATGGAATGGCGGTCATAACCCCAGCACTCGCCACGAGCCAAACGCGCCAACACGGCGCTTTTGAGCAAGCCTTGTGCATCAATCACTGCGGCATAATCCTGCTCTTGCATGCTCGCCCGCGCCGCGCCCAGTTCTGCCCATGTAGCTTTTGCAAACAACGCTTTACGCCAACGCCGCACAGCCACTGGTATCGCGCGCGCAACTGCCGGATGCCAGGCAGGCACAGCAGCGAAGCTTTCTTCCGCCACCCAGTCCACGCACAGATTGGGAATCACTTTGGCCGCGTCACTCAACGCAGGCAGCATGTGTACCAAATCGCCAAGTGAAGATGTTTTAACGACAAGAATGTGCATCAGGTATGCGCCGCCAAAAGATCAAAATACAGGCGTTCATAGGCGTGCGCCACCTGCGCCCAGTCATAGCGCGCGGCTACCTTGCGCCCGGCCTGGGCAAGCGCAGCTCGGCGCGCCTCATCGTCCAGCAAGGCGTGCAACGCAGCAGCCAGCTCGTCTTTTGATACAGGGTCATGCAGCAACACGGCTTCATCCGCCGCAAGGTCAGCACTCAGCCCACAATACGGCGCACGGCTCACCACCACGGGCAAGCCCTGCGCCATGGCTTCAAGCACCACCATGCCAAAGGTGTCTTCACGTGTGGGATGAACCAATATATCTGCGGCGGCGTAAACCGGCTGCATGTCCTGTTGCCGACCAAGAAAATGTACACGCCCCGCCAAGCCTAGGCGGCTACAACGCGCTTGATATTCCGCAATTTGCGCGTTGTCGCCAACCACGATGAGATGCGCAGGCTTTGCTTGTAGGTGCGAATTCATTCGCACATCTGCGCCGAAATTGTGCGACAAGTTCGCACCTACAACCTCTTCCACGAGGATGGGGGGAGCCAAAACCGCCAACGCCTCCAGCAGCGTATCCAGCCCCTTGCGCCGATAATCATTCGCCACGAATAACAAAATAAAGGCATCCTGCGGCAGACCGAACGCCTGCCGAGCCTCATCCTTGGACGGCACAGACTCCGGCACAACCACACCCGGTGGAATGATATGCAGACAGTCACGGCTGGCGGGATAGCTTGCCGCCATTTCATCGCGCAACGTGGCCGATACAACACCAACCGCCCGCCCCGGACAGCGAAAGCGCGCCGCCTCCAGGCGCAAATACACCATCAATCTCAGGCTGGTCACAATCTTCAACCATTGCGCAACACGGCCAACAAGCCCGCTGCCAGGTGGCAAAAGATTGTGCCGCATCGGGCGCACATGCACCGTCTGCACCTGCCCAGCCCAGCCATTTTCATGCGAATGCACCATGTCAAAACCCGTGCGCGTCAGGCGGGCAGTTTCCCGCGCAAACAGCCATTGATTCAGCCAGCGCGGTTTGCGCATGGACGACAGGCGGTGATAGCTCATGCGCGCATCGTCATGCTCAATCGCTTGCGCAAAAACATGCACCTCATGCCGTGCGGCGAGTTGCTCGGCCACGGCCACGGCATAACGCTCCGCCCCGCCGCCATGCGTGGCGAAATTGCGCGTAATGATGGC
>DYLI01000016.1:17765-19725 GCA_020722165.1 Halothiobacillus neapolitanus
TTTTCCAAGGTATTCACATAGCCGTCATCAAACGTTACGCCCACCACCTTGCCCACCTTCTCACCGCGCAGATAGGGCATGAGCTCACTCATCGACAGGCCGCGATAGCCCAGCAACTTCAACAGCCGCATCTGCGCTGCAAAACGCTTGGGCGACACCACCATGCCGCGCATCGGCGTACCGCGTACAGGCGGGGTGTCGATCTGGTGGTACATCAGAATGGGGATGGGCATAGGAGCAACCTCAAAGATACTGATCCAGACCCACGACGGCGCGCAGCGGGCGTTGTTTATCCAGCACAGCCTGCAAGCGCTCGCGGTTAGCCGCCTCGTTGTCGCGCGGGTTTTCCGCGTGCCAAAGATGCAGCACCGGCACAGCATAGCGCCCATCCTTGCGCAGCACGCCGCCCCGAATCAGGCGCACGGCCAGATCGGCATCTTCATGCCCCCAGCCGGCATAGCTTTCATCAAACCCATTGGCGCGCTCAAAATCACGCCGCCACATCGCTATATTGCAGGTGCGCGCCCCGCGCCACTCATACTGCACGCGCTCGCGCCATGCGCCATTAGGCAGACACAGCAAGGGGAGCAGTCGGTTGACGTCCCCCCCCACGCGCGCGCGCAGCCAGCGCCACAATGTCCAATGCGTCGGGCAACATGATCCGTCGGCATCCGGGAGGCCATCGCTCACGATCACCTGCCGGGTCAGATTTTCGGAAAGCAACACGCGGTTGCCAGTGACAAAACGGTGCGGCTCCGCCAAAGCAGCATGGCGCGCCACAAAATCCGCAAACGGCACACTGTCACCATCCAGAAAAACCAGATACTCACCCTGCGCCTGCGCTGCCGCACGGTTGCGAATGGCTGCGGCACGGAAACCCTCATCTTCATGCCAGACATGGCGGATAGGAAAGGGCGATTGTGCATGCCACGCCTGCACGAACTGCCGCGTGACCGAATCCGAGCCATCATCCGCCACCAGAACCTCCAGCGGAAGCTGTGTCTGGCGACTCAGCGCGCCCAATACATGCCCCAAGGCATCCGGACGGTTGTAGGTGGTCACGATCACACTGATTTTCATGGCGCTGATGCTCATGGGCGCGAAGCCTCATTCAGCAGCATCAACTTGAGATAGCGGTAATACACGCCCTCGGCATTCGACACCGCCAACATAAAACCCTCGCGTCCATCCAGAAACCCAGCCTTGAGAATATAGGTGCGGAAAAATGCCCACAGGCCTCGTCCTATCGCGGTTCCCAATCCCGCCTTGCGCCCCTGTGCTGCCAGCTTTTCCGCCCCGGCGCTGGAATAGCGATTCACCTTGTCCAGCACCTGCTCCAGCGAGCTGAAACTGGCATGTTGCAAGGCGTGCTGCAAACGTCCCACCTTGCCCTCAACCCGCAGGCGCTCATGCACCACGTCGTCGGAAAAACGCGCCGTGCCGCGCCGGAACAAGCGTACCACCTCATCCGGCCACCAGCCGCTATGCCGCATGTCGCGCCCCAGAAAGCTGGACAGGCGCGGTATGGCATAAGCCTCCGCAACCGGGTTTTGCAGCGTCTCTTGAATCTCAGCAGCAAGCTCAGGCGACACAACTTCATCGGCATCAATCGACAGCACCCACTCGCCCGTTACCAAAGCCAAGGCGCGGTTTTTTTGTACGCCAAAACCTTGCCAATCCGCATCAACAAACACCTTGTCGGTAAACCTGCGTGCAATCTCTACCGTGGCATCCGTGCTGCCCGCATCCAGCACCACGATTTCATCCGCCCACGTCAATGCCGCCAACGTGACGCGCAGGCGCTCGGCCTCATTCAGCGTAATCAGCACTACGCTGAGTTTCATGTGGAACCCGTCTTGCCAAAATTAGGCAGACCAGGGCGCCAAGCCAGCAACAAGCCCACCAGCATGGCAAACATCATGCCCTCACGGTGGTCGAGCAGCAGCGAATTGAACAGCCC
>DYLI01000017.1:0-11473 GCA_020722165.1 Halothiobacillus neapolitanus
CCATGAGCAAAGACTCCATGGGTAAGTAAGCCGATAGGCTGCAAGAATCAGGCGGGAGCGAGTAACCCCATTAACGCCGCAATCTGCCCTTCCACTGCGGTGTCGCATCGCAGTGGGAGGGCTTTTGCTTTTTCAGCATCGCTCAAGGGTTCGGCGCTGGCCTGTTGGGCGTTAAGAACTGCAAGTGTTGCTTCAGATGGGTCGCCGCCCGTCTCGGCGCGTGTTTGCAGGCGTTGGCGCAGTAGAGCATCGGGGCAGTGCATGTCGATAATGTGAAAGGGAGTGCTTAATCTTTTTGCCATCTCAAGCGCCGCTGTGCGCGTCGCAAGCTTGAGGTAGGTTGCATCCAGAATCACGCCCCAGCCGGATTGCAACAAGCCTTCGGCCAGTTCATGCAGGCGTTGATAGGTTTGTGCCGTGGCTTCCGGGCTGTAGCGGCCAGTGTTCAAGCCCGCTTCACCGCGTTCCGGGTAAAGGCGCTGGCGCTCAATGTCGGCGCGGATGCGAATCAAGCCGAGGCTTTCGGCAAGAATCAGTGCGGCGTGGCTTTTGCCGCTGCCGGAAAATCCGTGGGTGATGATGAGCTGGGTGGGGGCGGATCGGCTGTAGCTTTCAGCAAGGTTGGCATAGCGGGCGTATTGGGTGCGTGCTGCGGCGATTTGTTCATCCGTGCCGCCAAACGCCACACCGAGCAGGGCGACTTTGGCGCGTACCATGGCGCGGTAGGTTTGGTAGAAACGCAGCAGTTCCATGCCTGCATAGTCACCCGTATGTTCGAGATAGCGATTGAGCAGGCGGTTGGCATGGGCAGGAAGCCCGCGATCCTGCAAGTCCATCAGCACGAAGGCCATCTCGCTCATCACATCAATCCAGCGGAAGCTGTCGTTGAATTCGATGGCATCGAAAATAATGATCTGGTCATCGACCATAGCCATATTGCCAAGGTGCATGTCGCCGTGCAGTTCACGCACGAAACCGTCGCGCTTGCGTGCAGCCAGTTTGGCTTGCAGTTGCGCATAGGCGGCTTCTGTCCATAGGCGCAGGCGCTCGAGTTGCGCATGGCTTGTGGTGTCGTCTGCTGCGAGAAGGGGTTGAATCTGCTCGAAGTTTTGCGCCATGGGGAAATAGACGGTCGCGGGTTCGCCCAATTCGCTATCGTGTTCGACGTGGGGTGCGTGAGCGTGGAAATTTGCCACACGCTTGGCAAGTTCGTCCATGCGCTCCAAGGCTAAGCCTTCTCGCGTTAGCACTTCGTCAAGACGTGCGCCATCGGCAAAGCGGCGCATGACGATGGCGCTTTCGATGACTTCTCCTGCGCCGTTGATGACGGGGGTATCCGGCGTGCCAGTAATATCGACGACATAAAGATACAAACCATCGCTCAAGGCTTGGTTCAAGCGCAGTTCTTCGTGGCAAAAATGTTGACGTTGGGCGCGAGCGGTAAAGTCAAGAAAGCCAAAATTGACGGGTTTTTTGAGTTTGTAGGCCTTGTCGTTCGCCAAAATGACCGAGGAAATATGCGTTTGAATGAGGCGTGCGCCGGGGTCTTGAGTTTGAAATTGGGCGAGAAGAGCACGGACAAGGCGTTGGTGTTGTTCGAGAGCGGGCATGATGGGCTTGCATAAGTTAAGATGCGACAGCATAAATCACTCACCTTGTTGCATCCAATCCTATGAATTCTAGGCGTTCCGCCCCTCCATCCGTTTTGCGTCGTTTTTTGCTCACTGCGCTGAAGCTCGGTCTGGCACTGTTTGTGGTCGGCGCGATTGCGCTTGCCTTGTACGCTACTCATCTTGATCGCATCGTGCAGGAGCGTTTTTCCGGCAGTCTGTGGGCGCTGCCCGCCAAAGTATATGCACGGGCAATGGAGTTGTATGTCGGCTTGCCGCTTGCCCCGGCGCAATTGGAGCGCGAACTACACCGTTTGGGCTATCGCAGCACCGAGGGCACACCACGCGCAGGCGAGTACCGCAAGGCGGGCGCAGAGTGGGAGGTGTACGCCCGCCACGCCGAACATTTTGATGGCGAAGAGCCTGAACGTTTGCTGCGTCTGCGTTTTGAAGGCGAGCGTTTGGCGGGATTGTGGGATGCGGCTCGTACTCCGGTCGCCATTGCGCGGCTTGATCCTATGGTGATTGGCAGTTTTTATCCGGACAAACAGGAAGACCGGGTGATGTTGCGCTTGCAGGACACGCCACCTGTGTTGGTACACACGCTGCTCGCGGTGGAAGATCAGGCATTCTTTGAGCATTATGGTGTCAACCCTTGGGCGATTATGCGCGCGATGGCGGTGAATATTGGCAGCGGCGAGCTGACTCAAGGTGGCAGTACGATTACCCAGCAGCTTGCCAAAAACTTCTTTTTGAGCAATGAGCGCAGCTTGGTGCGCAAGCTGAATGAGCTGATTATGGCGCTGCAACTGGAACTGCATTACAGCAAGGAGCAGATTCTTGAGGCGTACTTGAATGAAGTCTGGCTGGGGCAAGACGGTAGCCGGGCGATTCATGGTTTCGGTTTGGCAAGTGAGTTTTATTTTGGCCGCCCCATTGCTGAATTAAGCCCTGACCAGATCGCCACGTTGGTGGGTATGGTTAAAGGTGCGAGTTATTACAACCCTCGGCGCAACCCGGAGCGCACCCAAGAACGGCGTAACATCGTGTTGGGCGTAATGGCACAACAGGGCTTGCTCAAGCCTGAGCAACTTGAACTTTGGCGGGAACGGCCTTTGGGCGTGTTGGAGAATATCAATGCTGGACAGGGGGATTATCCAGCCTTTTTACAGCTTGTAGGTCAACAGCTTAAAAAGGAATACGATGAAAAAGCTTTAAGTACCTTGGGGCTGAAAATTTACACCACGCTGGATCCTGAAGCGCAAATGCAGGTGGAAAAAGCCGTGGCAGAGCAACTGCCTGTGTTGGAGAAATCGCGCAAATTGCCTGTGGACAGTTTGCAGGCTGCGGCGGTGATTACCGAGCCTGTTTCGGGTGAAATTCTGGCCATGCTGGGCGATCGTAATGCTCGCTTTGCCGGGTTTAATCGTGCGCTGGATGCGCGCCGTCCGATTGGTTCGCTGGTCAAACCGGCGATTTACCTGACGGCATTGGAAAAACCGGCGCAATTCACGCTAAGCAGCTTAATTGCGGATGAGCCAATGACCATCAATCAGGCGGGCAGTGCGCCGTGGTCGCCGCAGAACTACGACAATCGTTTCCGGGGCGATGTGCCGTTGTACAAGGCGTTGGCCAACTCGCTCAATCTGCCCGCCGTGCGCGTGGGGATGGATGTGGGCGTGCAGGAGGTCGCGGCCACGGTGGAGCGTTTGGGTGGGCGGGCACCGGACAAGCCCACGCCTGCCATGCTCCTGGGTGCTCTGGATATGGCACCGATTGAAGTCACGCAAATGATGCAAACTCTGGCGGCAGGTGGTTTTCGCGCCCCAATGCGCGCGATTCGTGCCGTACTGGATTCCGATGGCAAGCCTTTGGCGCGTTTTGTTTTAACCGTACGACAGGATGCGCAGCCGCAGCCGGTGTTTTTAACGACATGGGCAATGCAAGCGACGGTGCGCGAAGGCACTGCGGCGGCGTTGGGGCGTACCTTGCCTGCCTTACGTCTGGCTGGTAAAACCGGCACGACCAATGATATGCGCGATAGCTGGTTTGCAGGTTTTTCTGCGGATCGTTTGATGGTGGTTTGGGTGGGGCGTGACGATAATCAGCCAACCAAGCTGACCGGGGGTAGCGGTGCTTTACCGATTTTCACGCAGGTGATGCGTGCGTTGCCACAGCAGCCGCGCCCGGTCGAAGCTCCAGCAGGTGTAGAATGGGTCAGGACGGACTTGAGTACAGGACAACGTGCTACGGAGAGCTGTCCCGCTGCGGTTGAGCTGCCATATATTGAGGGCAGTGCGCCGAGCGAATGGAGCGGCTGTGGTGAGAGCTTGCCAAATGACTTTCTAAATCCGTCGGAGGGGACGGGGGCGCGTGGAGCTGATGCTAGTAGCAATGAGGAGTCCCTGGTGGATTGGTTAAACAAAATCCTCCCTTAATTTTTGAATCAATGTATAGGTCTCAACACTATGAAAAATAATCGTTTTTTAATCGTTATAATGGCGGGTGGTCTGCTCTCGGCTTGTTCTACAACGCCTGCACCGTCTATTTACAAAGGGGGACCAGAGCTAGTCAAACCCGCCCCCTTGGTTGACCCTAATGCCCCCGTGGTGCGCGCCTTGTCTGCTCCAGGTTTCAAAGAAACTCCACTTGCGTCGAAACCCCTTCCTGCCAAACCTTTGAATAGCTATGCGCCAAGCGCGTTGTCACCCAGTACGCCTATGGCTCCGGGGGTGGATTATGCGCAGTCGGCCAATACGCAAGTCGCGGCGGCATCTTCTCAAGTTAATCAGGGCGTTACGGTGGCTTCGAAGCAAGTGAACTCCACTACCGCCATGACAAGTGCAAAACTTCCTGAAGGGATCGGGCAGACAAATCAGTCTGCTTCGGCTATCGGCAGCAAGACGGCAAGCGTCACCGCGCTCCCCGCAGCCAGTTTGAGCGGTAGTCAGGCAGCGCGTGAATTGGCAAGCAGCGCAGATGCGGCCATGGCACGCGGTGATTTGACTTCTGCGGCGGCCAGTTTGGAGCGGGGTTTGCGCATCGAACCGAATAATGCCGGCTTGTGGTCGCGCCTAGCGGAGGTGCGTTTGCGTCAAGGCGATACGGTGCAGGCTGAACAATTGGCACTCAAGGCTAATGGTCTGGCAGGTGGGGATGCCGCCTTGCGCACGCGCAACGACAAAATTGTCGCGCAGGCACGTGGGCGCTTGTGAGTCCGAAACAAAGCCCGTCGGCACTGCTGGGATCGACTGGCCCATTTGCCGAAAATAACCCGCTGTTTGCCGTGCGTGAGGCTCAATGCCGCATGGCGGATGCTGTCGGCGCGGCGTTGGACGAAGGCTCGACCTTGGTGGTCGAGGCCGGAACAGGAGTCGGTAAAACCTTTGCCTACTTAGTTCCGGCCATGCTGCATCCAGGCAAGGTGATGATTGCTACCGCCACGCGGCATTTGCAGGATCAGCTTTTTTTGAATGACCTGCCACGGGTAAAGACTATTCTTGGCGCGAGTCGGGATGTGGCTTTGCTTAAGGGGCGCTCGAACTATCTGTGTCGCTATCGCCTGGATGGCGCAAAAACCGTGGAATTTATCCGCTCCGGTGAGCTGCGCGAACAATTGCGCACCATTGAGCAATGGACGCTGCGCAGCAAAAGCGGCGACTTGGCTGAATGCGAAGGCGTGCCGGAAGGTTCGCCGATTTGGGGTATGGTGACCTCTACTACGGATAATTGTCTGGGCAGTGAATGCCCTGACTTTCAAAGCTGCTTTGTATTTGAAGCCCGCCGCCGTGCGCAGGAAGCCGATTTGGTGGTGATAAACCATCATCTGTTTTGCGCCGATGCGGCCTTGCGAGACGAGGGATTTGGTGAGTTTTTACCCGAAGCCGATGCGCTGATTTTCGATGAAGCGCATCAATTACCGGAAATTGCCAGCGCCTTTGCCGGAGAAACACTCACCTCGCGCCAACTGCTTGATCTGGCACGCGATACGATCAGTGAGCAGATGCGTGATGCACCGGACATGGCCGCCTTGCGTGATTTGGCGGCGGTGCTCGAAAAAGCGTTGGCTGACTTTCGCCTGGCGTTTGAATTGCGTGCGCAAAAAGATGCCTGGAGCGAAGTGCGCGGCCATGCGCCCATAGCCGAAGCCTTGAGTTCACTTGAAACGGCGTTGGCCGAGTTGAACGCGGGTTTGAAGCTGGCTGCGCCTCGTGGTAAAGGCTTGGAAAATGCGCAAAAGCGCGCTGAGGCTGCACTTGCGTTGCTGGCACGCTTCACCCAAGCCGAAAACGCCGACGAAGTGTTGTGGTACGAGCTCAATGGTCGTGGCTTTGCACTACACGCCACCCCGGTGGATGCTTCGTCTGCACTCGCACGCGCGCTGCATGGCCGTCCGCGCGCTTTGATTTTTACCTCAGCCACACTGACTGCGCAGCAACGTTTCGAATTTTTCACCCGCCGCGTGGGTTTGGCCGGTGATACGCCAACGCTGCGTTTGGATAGCCCGTTTGATTATCCCAACAAGGCTTTGCTTTACCACCCCAAGGAAATGCCGGAGCCCAATAGCGCGCATTTTACCCACGCCGTGGTCGAAGCTGCCTTGCCCGTGCTCGAAGCCAGTCAAGGGCGGGCGTTTATGTTGTTTACTAGTCACCGCGCCTTGAAAGAAGCCGAAGGTTTGTTGCGCAATCGCATTTCGCATCCCTTGCTGGTGCAGGGCGAAATGCCCCGGCATTATCTGATTGAACGCTTCCGCGAGCTGGGCAACGCAGTGTTATTGGGTACACAAAGTTTTTGGGAGGGTGTGGATGTACAGGGCGAGGCACTCTCTTTAGTGATTATCGACAAGCTGCCCTTTGCCACCCCCGGTGACCCGGTGCTCAAAGCACGCATGGATGCAATGAAAAAACAGGGCTTGGAACCGTTTGTACATTACCAGTTGCCGCAGGCGATTTTGACCTTGAAGCAGGGGGCAGGGCGGCTGATTCGTGGTGAGCAGGATCGTGGCGTGTTGATGCTGTGTGACCCGCGCATTCGTAGCAAAGGCTATGGTAAGCAGTTTATTGATAGCTTGCCGCCCATGCGCCGCACGCAGTCGTTGGAGCAGGTATGTGCATTTTTCAAGGCTTGAATTACGCTTTTGGCTATCGAGTCCATAAAAAAATACAACATCACAAATGGAGAATTGTGGACTAGATTAGCTCTTACCAAACTAATGAGGAGAGATGTCATGTCCAAGAAGAAATCTGAAGTGAGCGCGATCAATATCGGTCTGGATGATGCGCAGCGTGCAGCGATTGGCGCAGGTCTGTCGAGCTTGCTGGCGGATTCGTATTCGCTGTTTCTTATGACGCACAACTTCCACTGGAACGTCGTCGGGCCGCAGTTCAGGAGCTTGCACCTGATGTTTGAGGAACAGTACACCGAGCTTTTTACAGGCGTGGATGAAGTTGCCGAGCGCATTCGATCACTGGGTTTGGCAGCTCCGGGAACCTTCAAAAAATTCGAGTCGCTGGCTTCGTTCAGCATCCCCGAAACGGCGATGTCTGCCCGCGAAATGCTACTCGCGCTGGTGCAGGCTCAAGAAGCCGTGGTGCGCACTGCGCGAGCTTCGTTGTCAGTGGCGGATGAAGCCAACGATCAGCCTACGGTTGACTTACTGACTCGCCGCATGGAGATTCATGAAAAAAATGCGTGGATGTTGCGTGCCATGACGCAGGAGTAGGTTTATTTAGTACTCAGGTTTTTGGTTGTCCAAATTGATTAAGACGAAGACAAAACTTCTTAGTGAGTTTTGTCTTTTTTATTTTTAGGTTTTTTTTATTGAATTTTGTCGGGGTACAATGCGCGACATTTTTTTGGATTTATATGAACGCTATGCGCACGCCTGAACTGCTTTCCCCTGCCGGTACCCTTAAAAACATGCGTTACGCCTTCGCCTACGGGGCGGATGCGGTGTATGCCGGGCAGCCGCGCTACTCGTTGCGCGTGCGCAATAACGATTTTCTGGAAGATAACCTCGCCATCGGCATTAACGAGGCTCACCAACTTGGCAAGAAATTCTTTGTCGCCATGAATGTGATGCCGCATAACGCCAAGGTGCGCACCTTTTTGAAAGATGCTGAGCCGATTGTCGAGATGAAACCGGACGCGATCATCATGGCCGACCCCGGTTTGATTATGATGGTGCGCGAACGCTGGCCGGATATGCCGATTCATCTGTCCGTACAGGCCAATACGGTGAATTATGCCGGGGTGAAATTCTGGAAATCGGTGGGTGTCGAGCGCGTGATTCTGTCGCGCGAATTGTCCCTGGACGAAATTGCCGAAATTCGTCAGGAATGCCCGGATACCGAGCTGGAAGTGTTTGTGCATGGTGCCTTGTGCATTGCCTATTCAGGGCGTTGCCTGCTGTCGGGCTATTTCAACCATCGCGACCCGAATCAGGGAACCTGTACCAATTCCTGCCGCTGGGAATACAAAACGCTGGAGGCCGAGGAAGATGCTGCTGGCGTAATTCGCCCTCCCGCCGAAGCGGTGATTTCCATGGATGCGATCAATGCTGCCATGAAGGACGCGACTGAAGGCAAGGATGCAGGACGCGCGGGCGTGGCGGGCGACCGTCGCCATCCGCTGGCCGATCAGGTGTACTTGCTGGAAGAGGCCAGCCGTCCGGGGGAGTTGATGCCGATTTTTGAGGATGAACACGGCACGTACATCATGAATTCCAAGGACTTACGCGCGATTGAGCATGTGCATAAGCTCGCCGCCCTGGGTGTGGATTGCCTTAAAATCGAAGGGCGCACCAAGAGTCATTATTACGTGGCGCGCAGTGCGCAGCTTTATCGCCAGGCGATTGATGATGCGGTGGCGGGGCGGCCGTTTAATCCTGAATTGATTGGCAAACTGGAGTCTCTGGCCAGCCGTGGTTATACCGATGGCTTTTTCGAGCGCCACCACACGCAAGATTATCAAAACTACATCACAGGTGCGTCGCTAAACAATAGCCAGCAGTTTGTCGGTGAAATTACCGGCATGGATCGTGAGCGCGGCATGGCCGAGGTGACGGTTAAAAACAAAATCAGTGTGGGTGATCGCATGGAGCTGATGCTGCCTAGCGGTAACCATGACTTTGTGGTGGAACAGATGCTCGATCAGCATGCCCAGCCGCTTGAAGTCGCCCCCGGTAGCGGCTGGAAGGTGCGCTTGCCCTTGCCGGTGGCCGAAATTTCACCAGACGAGATGAAGCTGGCCTTGTTGGCGCGGTATTTGTGAAAAGTTGTTTAGCCACAAAAAATCAGTGTTTTGTACGTTTCATTCTCCAAATGTTCTGTGACCTCTGTGGCTAAAAAATGATATTCCCACGCCTTGACCGTTATTTAATGCGCGAAGTCCTGCTTGGCATGGTGGCGGTAAGCTTTGTGCTGTGGCTTACGATGATGGCCAATATGGGCGTGCAACTCGTCGGCAATATTGTGCAGGGCAGCTTGCCCGCGCCAGTGCTTATCGGCTTATTGTGGGCGAATGCGGTCAAGTTATTGATGTTTGTCTTGCCGATTGGCGGTTTTTTAGGGCTGCTCTTCGCGCTGGGGCGGCTGTACCGCGACCACGAAATTCCGGTATTGCTGGCTTGTGGCGCATCGCCTTGGCGTGTGCAACGACCGATTACGCTGATTGTGCTCGTGTGGTCGCTGGCTGTTGGTTGGCTGTCGTTGCAGGTTTGGCCGGCCACCCAGGGTGCGCGCGATACCTTGTTGCAACAGGCCATGAGTGCATCCGTATTCGACCGCCTGCCGGTGGGGCGCTTTCTGGTGGCTGATAAAGGGCGCGTTACCGTGTATGCGGCGCGTGTTTCCGACGACGGCATGACCCTGGAAGATGTGTTTGTGCATACCCGCCTTAGCGAGTCCGAGGGCGTCGAGCGTGCGGCACGGGCGCGTTTTGTTGAAGATATCGCAGGCTTTCGCCAGTTGGTGCTGGACGATGGGCAGCGTTACGACGGTGTAATCGGGCAGGGTGATTGGCGCGTATTGCACTATGCCGAACATCGCATTGATCTCGGCTTGGAGCAGCGTGACCCACAAGGTGTGTCGCGCAAATTTTCCGCCATGCCGCTCACGGCGCTCATGCAAGGTACTTCGCCGCAGGCACATGCCGAATTTGCCAGGCGCATTGCGCAGCCGCTCAGCGCGTTTTTGTTGGGTCTGCTGGCCTTGCCCTTGGCTCGCGCTGCGCCGCGTCAGGGGCGTTTTGCGCGTATCGGCGCAGGGGTTTTGATTTATGTGGTGTATTTCAATCTCATCACCCTGGCAAGCAAGGCGATTGAGGATGAAAAAATTTCGCTCATTCTGGGCATCGCCGTACCGCATGGTATTTTGCTGGCACTGGTGTTGGTCTGGTACTGGCGGCAGGGCGCGTTTGTGCGTGTACAGCGTGTGATTCACCTAAAACCAGCGGAGCCTGTCCATGCGGCTTGATCTCTATGTTTTGCGTACGGTTTTGAATGGTACGCTGGCAACGCTGGGTATTGTGATGGGGCTGGCATTGATTCTGCTGTTTCTGGATGAAGTCGATAAAATCACCGCCAGCTATAGCTTAGGCAAAGCAATCCTGTTCGTCGTGCTGACCTTACCGGGCTATATGCTTGAATTTTTTCCACTGGCGACGCTGATTGGTAGCCTGGTGGCCTTGGGAGCACTGGCGGCGGGCAATGAAATTACCGCCATGCGTTCGATGGGGCAATCTTTGGCACGTTTATCTGTTCCAGTGCTGCTGGCGGGAGTGTTGCTGGGCTTAATGGGCATGCTCATCGGCGAAACCCTCGGCCCTTGGGGGCAGAGCGAGGCGCGATTGATGCGTGCGCAGGCGCTGGGACAAACCTTATCTCTGCAAGGCAGCGAGGGTTTATGGGTACGCGAAAAGCGCCCTGAAAATGAGGGCGGCGAACGCTTCGTACATATTGATTTGGTTACGCCGGGCGGCGAAGTGCGCGGGGTGAAAGTATTTGAATTTGCAGCTGATGGCCGCTTGATTGAAGCCATGCGTCTTGCCCAAGCCAAGCCGTTGGATGCAGGTTGGCTGGCCGAGCAGGTGCAAATCAATCGCTTTACGAGCGAGCAGGTTGAAAGCCTTAGCGAGCCGCAACGTAGGCTGACAAGCCTGGTACAGCCCAACGTGTTGAATGTGTTGGCGGTGATTCCGCAGTACATGAGCTTGGGGGAGCTTTGGCGTTACGCGCAGTTTTTGGACAAAAACAGCCTGAAAAGCGAAACCTACTGGCTGGCATGGTGGGGCAAGCTGCTTGCACCGATTAGCGTCATGGCCATGCTGCTGCTGGCTTTGCCGTTTTCTTTAGCCACGCGGCGGGCGGGCGGGGCTGGGGTGCGGCTGCTTATCGGTATCGTCCTCGGTATGGGTGTGTTTGTGCTTTCGCGTTTGCTCACCCAGGGCAGTCTGCTGGCCGGATTAAGCCCCATGTTGGCCGCCATGCTGCCGCCTTTGGTTATGATGCTGCTCGCCATTTGGTTTTTGCGCCGACAGGAGGGTCGCCATGCTGCTTGATGTTAATGCTGGACAAGAACGGATCAGCATCAGCCAGTTCACCGAAAAGGCATACTTAGACTACGCCATGTACGTGATTCTGGATCGCGCCCTGCCGCATATTGGCGATGGCCTGAAGCCGGTGCAGCGGCGCATCATTTACGCCATGTCTGAACTGGGCTTGTCGGCGGCTTCCAAACACAAAAAATCGGCGCGCACCGTGGGTGATGTGATTGGTAAATACCATCCGCACGGCGATTCGGCCTGCTACGAAGCCATGGTGTTGATGGCGCAGCCGTTCTCTACCCGTTATCACTTGATTG
>DYLI01000017.1:11573-19490 GCA_020722165.1 Halothiobacillus neapolitanus
TACGAAGCCATGGTGTTGATGGCGCAGCCGTTCTCTACCCGTTATCACTTGATTGACGGCCAAGGCAACTGGGGTTCGCCAGACGAGCCTAAATCGTTTGCCGCCATGCGTTACACCGAATCGCGCATGACACCCTATGCCCGCCTGTTGTTGAGCGAGCTGGAACAGGGTACGGTGGACTTTCAGCCCAACTTCGATGGCACGCTGGACGAGCCGGTGCTGTTGCCCGCACGCGTGCCGAATGTGCTGCTTAATGGCACCACCGGCATTGCTGTGGGTATGGCAACAGATATTCCGCCGCATAATCTGCGCGAGGCCATCGCAGCTTGCGTGCATCTGCTCGATCATCCTGATGCCGATGTGGCCGCCTTGTGCGAACACCTTCCGGGGCCGGATTTCCCCACGGCGGGCGAGATCATTACCTCGCGTGCCGACCTGCTCAAGATGTATCAAACCGGCATGGGCTCTGTGCGTCAGCGCGCCATTTACGAGATTGAGGATGGCGATATTATCGTCACCGCCTTGCCCTATCAGGTTTCCGGCAGCAAGGTGCTGGAACAGATTGCCTCACAAATGCAGGCCAAAAAACTGCCGATGGTGGCGGACTTGCGCGATGAATCCGATCACGAAAACCCCACCCGTCTGGTGATTTTCCCGCGTAGCCGTAATGTCGATGCCGATGAATTGATGAATCATCTGTTCGCCACCACCGATCTTGAGCGCAGTTACCGCGTCAACATGAACATCATTGCGCTGGACGGACGACCACGCGTGATGAACCTCCGCGATATGCTTGGCGAGTGGCTGCAATTCCGCATCCAAACCGTGCGCCGTCGCGTGCAATGGCGTTTGGATCGAGTGGAAAAGCGTCTGCATATTCTGGATGGCTTGCTGATCGCCTACCTGAATATCGATGAAGTGATTCACATCATCCGCCACGAAGACGAACCTAAAGCGGTACTCATGGCGCGCTTTGCTCTTAGCGACACTCAGGCGGAAGCCATTCTGGAGCTCAAGCTGCGCCACCTCGCCAAGCTTGAGGAAATGGAGTTGCGCGGTGAACAGGCCGATTTGGCTAAAGAGCGCGATGCGTTACGCGCCCTGCTCGATAGCGAGAAAAAACTGCACGCCAAGGTGCGCGAAGAGTTATTGGCCGATGCCGCAGCGCACGGCGACCCGCGCCGTGCACCGCTGATTGAGGCCAGCAGCGCACAGGCTTTGGATGAGTCCGCGCTGATTCAAAGCGAGCCGGTCACGGTGGTGTTGTCGCAACAGGGCTGGGCGCGGCTGGCCAAGGGGCATGAGGTGGACGGCAGCAGCCTGAACTATCGCGCGGGAGACGGTTTTCTGGCGCAAGCCAGCGGGCGCAGCACGCAGCACGCGCTGTTTATCGACAGCACGGGGCGTGCTTACACCACCGCTGCGCATACTTTGCCTAGCGCGCGTGGGCATGGCGAGCCACTCACCGGACGCTTCTCGCCCCCCTCGGGTAGCAACTTCTCGCATGTGATCTTGAATGCACCCAATGAGCGCTATTTATTTGCATCCAGCGCGGCGTTTGGCCTGATTAGTGAATTAAATCAACTGCATAGCCGCCAAAAGAACGGCAAGGCCTTTATGACGATTCCTGAAGGCGCGCAGCTTTTGCCACCGCTGCTTTTACCGGCAAGCAGTGACGAGCCTTTGTATTTGGCTACCCTCGGCAGCGGCAATCTGTTGATTTTCCCGCTGCAAGAGTTAATCGACGAAGCACGCGGCGGGCGCGGCAGTAAGCTCATGGCACTCAATAAAGACGAGCCACTTCTTAGTATCGCCTTGCTCAAAGCCAAGGATAGCTTGCGTGTCCACACTGGAGGACGTTTTTTGAACCTGAATCCTGGCGATTGGATGGCAATGCTCAGTCAACGCGCGCGGCGCGGACGCCCCATGCCACGCGGTTTTGCGCGTGCCGAACGTCTGGAATCGCTCAGCGGCGGCTAAATAGCGATTGAATTATTCATACAAACCCCTATCTAATAAACCGTTCACTTTTTCCATCCCCAAGAGGTTTTAAGCACTCATGAAGCGCATCCTACTTTTCGTCCTAACCAACATCGCCGTGATGGTGGTCATCAGCCTGATGTGGATGATCGTCTCCAGCGTCTTTGGCCTGGGTCAAATTCAAAGCAAAGACGGCCTGAACCTCACCTCGTTGTTGGTCTTCTCCGTGCTGGTCGGTTTCACCGGCTCATTCATCTCGCTGATGATGTCCAAGTGGATTGCCAAACGCAGCGTCGGCGCGGTGGTGATCGAACGAGCGCGCAACTCGCAAGAGACCTGGCTGGTTGAAACTGTGCGTCGCCAAGCCAATGCTGCCGGTATCAAAATGCCCGAAGTGGCGATTTACGATTCACCCGAAATCAACGCCTTCGCCACCGGCCCCAGCCGCAACAACGCGCTGGTTGCCGTCAGCACCGGCCTGCTCAACTACATGAGCAGCGACGAAGCCGAAGCGGTCATGGCGCATGAAATTGGCCACGTTGCCAACGGCGACATGGTGACTTTGACCCTGATTCAAGGCGTGGTGAACACCTTCGTGGTGTTCTTCGCCTACATCATTGGTTACTTCGTGGATCGCGTGATTCTGAAAAACGAAGAAGGGCAGGGCTTGGGTTTCTTTATTGCCAACATTGTTGCGCAGATTGCTTTGGGCTTCCTCGCCAGTGCGATTGTGATGTGGTTCTCGCGCCAACGTGAGTTCCGCGCCGATGCCGCCGGAGCCAAGTTTGCCGGCAAGCAGAAAATGATCGCCGCACTGGAAAAACTCAAGACCATGCACGAACCCAGTCATTTGCCTGAGCAAATGGCCGCTTTCGGTATCAACGGTGGCGACATTCAAAAGATGTTCAGCAGCCATCCGCCGCTGGATGATCGCATTGCTGCCCTGCGCAATGCCGCTTAAATCGCAATGAGGTGAAGGCTTGAGGCGGTTTTAACCACTCGAGTCACCCAAACAAAAAACCCCGGATCATCATGATCCGGGGTTTTTTTATGCTCATCGATCAGGATGATTTCAGACCAAATCGTAGCGATCCGCGTTCATTACCTTGACCCAAGCGTTCACAAAGTCCTGCACAAACTTGGCCTTGTTGTCGTCCTGCGCGTAAACCTCGGCGTAGGCACGCAGAATGGAGTTCGAGCCAAATACCAAGTCTGCGCGGGTAGCCGTCCATTTCAGCGCACCGCTTTTACGGTCACGAATGTCGTACAGGTTGGCACCCTTCGGCACCCAGCTCCAGGCCATGTCGGTCAGGTTGACGAAGAAATCCGTGCTCAGCGCGCCGACACGCTCCGTGAATACGCCATGCGCCGTTCCAGCGAAATTCGCGCCGATCACGCGTAGGCCGCCGACTAGACAGGTCATTTCAGGTGCGGTCAGCCCCATCAACTGGGCGCGGTCAAGCATGAGTTCTTCCGCGCTGACCACGTAATCCTGCTTAAGCCAGTTGCGGAAACCATCGGCCACCGGCTCCAGCACTTTAAAGGATTCCACGTCGGTCATTACTGCCGTTGCATCGCCACGTCCCGGCTTGAAAGGCACGCTAATCTCGAAACCTGCCGCTCTGGCAGCCTGTTCGACACCAACATTACCTGCCAGCACAATCACATCTGCAAGACTTGCGCCGCTTGTGGCCGCCAATGGTTCCAGCACCGCCAGTACCTTGCTCAACCGTGCAGGTTCATTGCCTTCCCAATCCTTCTGCGGAGCAAGGCGGATGCGCGCACCGTTCGCGCCGCCACGGTAATCGGACTGACGGAAAGTGCGCGCGCTGTCCCAGGCAGTCGCCACCATCTCGGCGGTTGATAGACCGCTGGCGGCAATTTTGGCTTTCAGCGCCTCAACATCATAATCCGTGCGGCCAGCGGGCACAGGGTCTTGCCAAATCAGCTCTTCGTGAGGTGACCAGGGGCCAAGGTAGCGGGTTTTCGGCCCCAGATCGCGGTGCGTCAGTTTGAACCAGGCACGGGCAAAGGTTGCGGACAATACATCCTGATCGGCGGCAAAACGCTCGGAAATCTGGCGATATACCGGATCCATCTTCATCGCCATGTCCGCATCGGTCATGATCGGGTTATAGCGAATGCTGGGGTCTTCCACGTCCACCGGCTTGTCTTCCTCGCGGATATTCACCGGCTCCCATTGGTGCGCACCGGCGGGTGAGGTTTTCTGTTCCCATTCGTAGCCAAGCAGCAATTTGAAATAACCGTTATCCCACTGCGTCGGATGCGTCGTCCACGCGCCCTCAATACCGCTAGTCACGGTGTTGCGCCCCACACCCCGGCTGCTGTGGTTCATCCAGCCTAAGCCTTGTTCATTTATATCCGCACCTTCTGGGCTTGGCCCCAGGTTTTCGGCGCGACCATTGCCGTGGCATTTGCCCACGGTATGCCCGCCAGCGGTCAGTGCCACGGTTTCCTCATCGTTCATCGCCATGCGGGCAAAAGTCTCGCGCACTTGCAATGCGGTTTTAAGCGGGTCGGGATGCCCGTTGACGCCTTCCGGATTGACATAAATCAAGCCCATTTGCACAGCAGCCAGCGGGTTTTCCATGCTGGCGGGATTGCTGACATCGTCATAACGCTCGTCGGAGGGCGCCAGCCATTCTTTTTCCGCACCCCAGTAGGTGTCCTTTTCCGGATGCCAAATATCTTCACGACCAAAGGCGAAACCAAAGGTCTTCAGCCCCATCGACTCATAAGCCACCGTGCCGGCCAGAATAATCAAATCCGCCCAACTGATGGCATTGCCGTATTTTTTCTTGATCGGCCACAGCAGGCGACGCGCCTTGTCAAGGTTGGCGTTGTCCGGCCAGGAGTTGAGCGGCGCAAAGCGCTGATTGCCCGTACCACCGCCGCCGCGACCATCGGCAAGGCGGTACGAACCGGCGGCGTGCCAGGCCAGACGTATCATCAGACCGCCATAATGTCCCCAGTCGGCAGGCCACCAGTCCTGGCTTTCGGTCATAAGCGCCGTCATATCTCGGTGCAACGCAGCAAAATCGAGTTTTTGTACGGCTTCGCGATAGTTAAAGTCCTTACCCATCGGGTTGGTCTTGCTGTCGTGCTGATGCAGGATGTCCAGGTTCAGCGCCTTCGGCCACCAAGCCATATTCGATTCGCCCGCCGAGGTCAGGCTACCGTGCATCACCGGACACTTGCCGGATGAAGTGGATGGGTTTTGATGAGCCACCGGGCATGTGCCGGCTTGCGATACGTCGTTGTCGTGCATCTCCAATCTCCTGTCGCCACAATGAAATGATGGGCTCCCTCAGGCTGGGCGAGCGCTTGCCGGGAGTTGGGTTGGAGTCATGTTAAGAACCAACACCTCTGCAACCCACGCAAAAAATCTTTCGCGCCTGTGGATAGTAGGAGCCGATTCATACATTTGGATAATGAATTGTTCCGATAGATACGATGCACTCAGGCTATGACCTACCCGAATCAATCTCCCGGCGCGTAGCCAACAGCAACCAGTCAAACAAATGCACGGAAACCCATAAGGCGTAACAACACTCATTAGAGGTGCGTTGTCTCATCTACTTTAGCTTTGCATAGGCTCTTAGCCCATGGCGGTTTAGTTGATTGTGCGTTGTACCAGCATTTCCTCAGCCAGTTTGCGCGTTTGTGCGCTGATGTTGACACCGCCGATCATGCGGGCGAGTTCGTCGATGCGTGCGGTGGCATCCAGTGGGGTGAGTAGGGTGCGGGTGCTGGTTGCATCTTGCTGCTTTTGTACGTTGAGGTGATGTTGGCCTTGGGCGGCAACTTGGGGCAGGTGGGTGACGCAGAGCACCTGGCGTTCGCGTCCCAGTTCGGCAAGCAGGCGACCGACCACTTCGGCCACGCCGCCGCCGATGCCGGTATCAACTTCGTCGAAGATTAAGGTGGCGGCTTCGCCCTGGGCGGCGGTTTGCACGCGCAAGGCAAGGCTGATGCGTGAGAGTTCGCCACCGGAGGCGACTTTGTTGAGGGCTTGAAGCGGTTGGCCGGGGTTAGTGGTCACCAGGGCTTCGATGTTGTCAAGGCCGTGAGCGCTGAAAGCCGCTTGCTGGTCGTACCGCACACGCAGTTCAAACTCGGCGTGAGGCATACCGAGACCGCGTATGGCAGTGGTGACGGCGGCAGTGAGCCGGGCAGCGGCCTGTTGGCGTGAGGCGGATAGTTCGCTTGCAGCATGTTGGTAGCTGGCGGCGTGTTTGGCAAGTTCTCGGCTGAGTTGTTCCAGTGATGCGCCGCTGTGTTTGAGTGCGTCGAGTTGCTCTTGCAGCATGTGCTGGTGGCTGTAGAGTTCTTCGGGGCGCACGCGGTATTTGCGTGCGGCATCGTGCAGGCTGCTTAGGCGGCTTTCGAGTTGGTGCAGGCGTTCGGGGTCGAGCTCAAGCTCATCGACATAACCGCGCAGGCTGGCTATAGCTTCGGAGATAAGGATTTCGCTTTGTTGTAGCAAATCGAGGCTGGCTTGCAGGCCGGGGTCGTCGCCAAGGGCGAGGCCGAGTTGGTGGGTGATCTGGTTGAGTTGGGTATGCAGACTGCGCTGGTCGTCGTTGCCTTCGTCGAGGATGTGCAGCGCGTTGTGCGTTAGGGTAATAAGCTTACCGGCCTGAGCGAGGCGACGGTGTTCGCTTTCGAGTTGCGGCCATTCATCGATGCTTAGGCGCAGGGCGGCAAGTTCGACTAGTTGGTGTTGCAAAAGGTCGAGACGTTCACTGCGTTGGGTATCGGTTTGGCGTAGAGTTTCGAGTTGCTCAAAGGTGGTTTTCCATACGCCAAAGGCGAGGCGTACAACGTTAAGTAATGTGTCGTGGGCGGCGTAGGTGTCGAGCAGTTCACGCTGTACAGCCGGGCGCAGCAGGTGTTGGTGTTCGTTTTGGCCATGAATATCGACCAGCAGGCCGCCAAGTTCGCGCAGGGTGGCAAGGTTGACGCTGCGCCCGTTGACGAAGGCGCGGCTTGCGCCTTCACGCGCGATAACGCGGCGCAGCAGGCAGTCGCCGGATTCGTCATCGAGGGCAAGTTCGCTCAGTAAGGCGCGGGCTTCCGGGCTATTTTCCAGGCTAAACAGGGCTTCGAGTTCGGCGCGATCGGAGCCGGGGCGAATCGCTTCGGCACCGGCGCGATCACCCAGCAGCAGACCGAGCGCATCGACGAGAATGGATTTTCCCGCGCCGGTTTCGCCGGTCATAACGGTCAGGCCGCCTTCGAGTTCGAGTTGTACGTTGTCGATAATAGCGAAATTGCGAACGTGGATATGGCGCAGCATGATGTTGTATTGATTGAGTTTTTAAGGATGGCCGCCCCAGTGGAGCTTGGCGCGTAGGATGTGGAAATAATCGTAGTCGGCGGGGTGAATGAGCTGGGCATCGCGTGGCGAACGAGTGACGCGCAGGGTGTCGTTGGGTTCAAGGTCAATCTGGCATTGCCCATCGAAACTGACCAAGCAGTTGGCGCGGCTATGGCGGGTGGCGCTGATTTCAATCACCGAGGTGGAGGGGACGACAATCGGACGGTTGCTTAAGGTGTGTGGGCAGATGGGTGCCAGCACCACGGCTTCCAGCCCTGGTGTAAGAATCGGGCCACCAGCGGATAGGGCATAGGCCGTTGATCCGCTCGGGGTGCTGATAACCATGCCGTCCGAGCGCTGGGTAAGCAGGTATTTGCCATCCACATGGGTTTCGAATTCGATCATGCGCACGGTATCGCGAACTTTGTAAACGAAGTCGTTAAAGACATCACTGCTGTGAATCACACTGCCGTCGCGCACGACTTCGCCGCGCAAGAGAAAGCGTTTTTCGAGTAAGTATTCGCCGTTAAAAATATGCTCCAGTCGGCTGGTCATTTCATCAGGGGAAATATCGACCAGAAAGCCAAGGCGACCGA
>DYLI01000162.1 GCA_020722165.1 Halothiobacillus neapolitanus
CGCATTCTGCTGGATGGCGTGGACATTCAAAGCCTTGAGCTGAGTCATTTGCGCGCCCAGTTTGCTTGGGTGGGGCAGGAGGTCACGCTGTTTGATGACAGCGTGGCGAACAATATCGCTTATGGGCACATGCAGGGGGCGCCGCGTGATGCAATTATCGCCGCTGCCGAACAAGCTCAGGCACGCGAGTTCATTGAAGCCCTGCCGCAAGGGTTCGATACCCGTGTCGGTGAGCGCGGCGTGCTGCTTTCTGGTGGGCAGCGTCAGCGCATTGCGATTGCGCGCGCCCTGTTGAAGCAGGCTCCAATTTTACTTCTGGATGAGGCTACTTCGGCTTTGGATACGACCTCGGAGCGCTTGATTCAAACGGCGCTGGATGGCTTGTTGCACCGCTGCACGACCTTTGTGGTGGCACATCGTTTGTCCACGATTCAAAAGGCCGATGTTATTGTGGTCATGCACGCCGGGCAGATTGTGGAGCAGGGACGGCACGACGAGTTGCTCGCGCAAAATGGAGCGTATGCGCGGCTTTATCATCTGCAATTCAATGCGGCGTAGTCTTCGCGCATGAAGGCTCCAGCATTCTGGCAATCGGCGCATGATTGGCGCAGTTTAATGCTCGCCCCCTTGGGCTGGTTGTGGTGTGCGCTGGCGCGGCGGCGTGTGCTCGCCTACCGCAGTCATCGAAAAACGGCGCAACGTTTGCCTATTCCAGTAATTGTGATTGGCAATATCACGGTCGGCGGCACGGGTAAAACGCCGCTGACCTTGTGGTTGGCGCAGCGCTTGCTGGCGCGTGGCTGGCATCCTGCCATCCTTAGTCGTGGACATGGTGCGAAAATTACGGGTGCAGCGCGCCGCGTTATGCTCGATAGTCGAGCTTGCGAAGTGGGCGATGAGCCGTTGATGCTCAAGCGCGCGCTGCCTGAGGTTGAAGTGATTGTGCATCCCGAACGTTATCGCGCCGGGTTGCTGGCGCTTGAGTTGGGGGCGGATATTGTGTTGCTGGATGATGGATTGCAGCATCTGCAACTGGCGCGAGATTTGGAAATTTGTGTACTGGATGCGGCGCGTGGCCAAAACAAGGGCATGGGCAATGGGCGCTGTTTGCCTGCTGGGCCGTTGCGTGAGCCAATTCAACGCTTGCATGAAGTTGATGCTGTGGTGTTGCACGGCGGCGTGAGCAATGCAGTAGCGCGGCAATGGGCGATGCGTTTACAGCCCGCCGATGCTGTCAATCTTGTCGATGGCTCGCGGTGTGCTCTGGCCGACTTTATGGGTCAGGAATGCGATGCGCTGGCGGGCATTGGCCACCCTGAGCGTTTTTTCGGTATGTTGCGCGGTTTGGGTTTGACGATTGAAACGCATGATTTTGCAGGCGACCATCATGTATTCACCCAGGGTGAGTTACGCCGATTTAATACCCGGCCATTACTCATGACCGCCAAGGATGGCGTAAAATGCCAAGCCTTGGCGCAGGCGCAGCAATGGCGCAATCACTGGGCTATCCCGGTAGAAGCCCAATTAGATCAAGGGCTTGAAGACTTTATTTTTTCCCGTTTGGAGGTTTTGCGCAATGGACAAACGACTACTCGAAATTTTGGCCTGCCCTCTGACCAAGGGGCCACTGGTGTATGACCAAAGCGCGCAGGAGCTGATTTCGATTGCTGCGCGCCTGGCGTATCCGATTCGTGACGGCATTCCGGTGATGCTGCCCGAAGAAGCACGCACCTTGTCCGAGGACGAAGCCGAAGCCTTGCGCGCCAAGCATCCGGCGGCGGCCTGAATGTCAGCCCAGCCCGCCTATAAGCTGGTCATCCCTGCGCGTTACGCCTCCACCCGCCTGCCGGGTAAGCCCTTGCTCGATATTGGCGGCAAGCCACTGCTGCAGCATGTGATTGAAGCTGCCAAGCGCGCCAATGCTGAGCAAATTGTGCTGGCAACCGATGATGCGCGCATTGCCGAGCTTGGCGCATCGCTTGGCATCCAAGTGGTCATGACGTCTGCCAATCACGCCACCGGCACCGACCGGTTGGCCGAGGTGGTGCAGAGCATGGGCTGGGCGGACGATATGGTAGTGGTGAATTTACAGGGTGATGAACCGCTGATTCCGCCAAGCTTACTTGATCGCCTGGCGGCCAATCTGCTGCATTACCCTCAGGCAGGTATCGCTACCCTTTGCACGCCAATACACCATGCACGCGACATGTTCGACCCGCATGTGGTCAAGGTGGTGCGTGATCGCTGCGGGCTTGCCTTGTATTTTAGCCGCGCGCCGATTCCTTGGGAGCGTGATCGTTTCGGGGTCGAGGAGGGCGTGGCGCTCAATCATGGGCACGAACATGGCTTCCGTCACCTAGGTCTGTATGCCTACCGTGCCGGTTTTCTGCGTGATTTTGCTTCATGGCCGGAAGCGCCGATTGAAGGACTGGAAAAGCTCGAACAACTGCGCGCCTTGTGGCATGGCGTGCGTATTCATGTCGATGTGGTCGAAGAACCGCCTGGGCATGGCGTGGATACGCCGGATGATCTGCTGCGTGTGGTGGCTTTATTGCGCGAACAGCACGCGTAAAAACCGTGCTTGTTCATCCTCATTAAGCAATAGGCGTGCAACCGGGTGAAGTTGCTTGCCTATTTCGCTCCGTAATTTGACCTGAAAGTGCCGAGGTGCGCGGCGGCGGGCTTGTCCATACAGGCTTTCCTGCATGCGTTCCTTGCCAACTTCGCTTAATACAAGGCTTTCATTTTCTCGCAACACATCCACCACGCGCACATGCCGCCCATCGACCATGGCTTCACGGCCAATAAGTTGGCTTAGAAGGTGCATCATTTCGTCATTGGCATCCGGCATAGTAGGCACGTTGTTTTGGCTTTAAGAGGTAGTCAGTATGCAGTGGGAAATTCTTCAGCGCGAGGTGGTATTTCAAGGGTTTTTCCG
>DYLI01000163.1 GCA_020722165.1 Halothiobacillus neapolitanus
GTGAGCGTCCCAGTGGGGTAAGGCGAATGTGTGCATGTGTTGATTTCCTGATTTTGGGTTATTGACTTATAGGCGTGTTCGTGCTCAATCATTGCGTCGGTTCGCGGGTCTGTGTAGAGAACTTCCACCCACGCAGAATCAAGTGCCTCAGTGTCCATCGTCTTGAGGCCGCCCGTGAATCCTTCTTGACTTTGACTCATTTTGAGTTAGCCTCCTCTGCAAGCCCTGTGGCTTGACCTCGCTCGAACGTTTCGGACGTATGCGCTTCGCCATCTTCGGATGCAGCAAGTGGCGCGACGCGGGTCTTCCACAGGGTTTTTGCTGCCTTAACCATGCTGGATAATCTCCTGCAAAAGCTCGTCAGGCGTGCGCTTTTCGACCGTGCCGAACATATCCTCATCTGGCTTTTCAGCTTCATTGACCAAGGCACGCACAAAGGCTTTGAGTTTTTCGCCCATGCGCTTTCCGCTGCGCACATCGGGGGCAATCCATTCGGCAATGCGTTGTGCGCCTTCACTGGTCGCAAGATCAGTCTGCTTAACCGCCTCGCTTAATTTTTTGCCGATACGCCGCGCATTCACTGCCATGCGTGCCGCGCCAGAAAGCCATTCCCGCACGTCAAACGCGCCGTGTCCTTCGAGCTTGGCGGCATCAGGCGCGGCCTGTGCCATCGCTGAAAGCACGTTAGCCGCCTCTGAATCAATCGCTTGCGAGTACAGTCGCACCAGCTCATCGTCACCGTAGGCATTTTTGAATACCGCCGCCATCAAGCGGTCACGCGCTTCCCGTGTTGGCTCGCCATCCGGCGCAAGTGCGGGTTGTTCAGACTTGGGCATGTTGGCTACAAAGGCGTTCAATGCCTCACGGGTTATGCCGCCGTCTTCATCAAAGTTAAGGCTTGCCAGATCAACGCGCCGGGCATCATTCCATGCCCGCTCAACCGCAGACAGCGCCGCCGCGCCGCCTGAATTGGTCTTGTCCGCGATATTCTTGCTCACATCGGCATAGGCCATGACGCGCACCAGCACGGGCTTGCTGATGTCCTGAATGGCCTTATCCATGCCCTCGGCGCTAAAGCCTAGGGCTTCGGCATTGCTGCGCAGTCCGTTTAAGTAAATATCCTGCGTGCCCTTGGCGTAAGCCGCAATAATCCCCGCCGACCGCCCATTACCACCGACCACACGCAGCTTGCCCGGCGCTTCCTCATCGCCGTATTCCGGCATCGCGCTGCCCGCCGCATCATGCGAAGGCAACACATCCGCCGCTGGCACAAGGGCATAGCGCACCTCCAGGCTTTGGCGCTGCTCATGGAACACCACCGTATCCTTCATGCCCATATGTGCCGCCGGGATAACGTACTCATCAAAATCTGAAAATACCAAGGGCGAGCCGACCTCGGCACCAGGGTAAGGCCGGGTTAGCAAGTCACCATGCGGCCATGCCGCAATGCTGTTCGCCTGCGCCACACTGGCCTTGGTGGAACGGTCGCGGTTTTGCAGCATCGCCTGCATTTTGGGCGACTGTTTGCGCTTTTTAATGCGCTCACCCAAGGATTTCGCCCGCTCGATAAGCGCGATATAGCCCGCCGGGTCTTTGGCGGGGTCATCCTTATCAAAGCGTAAAAAAATCGCGTCCAACTCACTAAGCAGTTCATTCAAAACATCGTCATGCGCCGCATCCAGCACGGGAACCGCATGGAACTCGACCATGCCATCAAACGCGGCATAGTCACGCGCATCGTCAAGGGTTTCAAAATGCCCCCAACAGTTGCCCTCACGGTACAGACGTTGTGCATAGGCTTCATTCATGGATTGGATAGGGTTCATTGGGCTAACTCGGATTGAATAGATGTTTTTGTAACGTGCGTCGCATGGCGCAATGCGTCAGGTGCATCATCGAACAGCGCAGCATCATCAGCAAGCGCGGCTTTTGCTTGCGCCAGCAAAGCATCATCAGGCGCATTCAGCAATGCGCGCATGGATTGAATGATTGGGTGTTCCTGTTTTGCTGCGGGCTGGGCTTGCTCCGCTTGCACCGCTTCAGTTGTGTGTTCTTCTGCTGGCTCATCGCTCGCCATAAGATCAGCTAGCAATGCGTCGCTATCTTCGCTTGATAATGTCTGTGGCTTCGCTTTCTCGACACGGATACCAGACGCTTCCATCTGTTTAAGTAATTTATTGACGAGCGAATTTTGCACATTGCCATCTGCGAATCGGAGTGGGTCAATGCCAGCACTCGCCGCAAATCCAGCCCACGCTGCTTGATTCGCGCGTGCAATTTCGCGCCATGCGTCTTCGCCGCGCTTGGTGTTGGGGAAAAACACGGTAAAGCCGTCGCTTTTCTTCCGATATTCAATGTCTGGCTGCGCATTTTCAGCCGAAGGCTCCAGCGTTTCAGGGTCAAGCTCGTTGCCGTCCTTGTCCCACACATGCAGGATTTGGATATTCCAATCATCGTCGGAGTTGACAGCATCGAGTGTGTGGGCTAGATTTAAGTCCACAGTGAGCAAGGGCGTGGAAGTCGATTCAGGCATGGTTGTTGGCTCACTGGATACCCCTGAACCTCGGAACAACACGTCACGACCAAACCCGCCATCTGGCGGGTTTTGTGTTTGCGCACTATCCATAACATGGTCAGCTTTCAGATAGTAAGCCAGTTGATATTCTTTGCGTTCTGCAACTTTAACCATCGCCTCAACCTGAACATTGCCAACGGCTACGCGCTTCTTGAATGGGTGAAAAAATAACGTCCCGTCATCGCGTGGCTTGCGCAATTCCTCGACACCAAGATACTCTCCTGAAACAAGAATTTCAGGAATGAACGGGATGGTTTTTGCCCGCAATGCGGCGGATTTCAGACCGCTTTTCATTTCCTGCCAACCGCCGCCAGTGAGCAGCACGCGACCAATACT
>DYLI01000164.1 GCA_020722165.1 Halothiobacillus neapolitanus
CAGTTTGGGCTCGAATTGGGGTTCGGAGAAGACGCAGGTTGCGCCTAGGTCTTTGATTTTATTTCGCATTTCGTTGACGCGCTTGGCGCTGGCCATGGCGTCGGGGCTGATGAGGATGGAGCCTGCGGCTTTGAGATCAAAGCTGTGTTCAAAGTATTGGTAGGCATCGTGGAAGACGATGAAGGGTTTGTTTTGGATTGGGGCGAGTTGGCTTTTGAGGGCGGCTTCGAGGGCATTGATGCGCTTAAGCGACTTGGCAGCATTGGCTTGGTATTGCGCGGTGTGGGCGGGGTCGCTGGCGCTGAGTGCGTCGGCGGTGGCACGCACAATGACGCGGGCATTGGCGGGTGAGAGCCAGATGTGGCCGTCGAGTTTGCTGGCGTGGTTGTGGTCGCCGTGTTCGTGCATATCGGTCGCTTGGGTGGCAGCGGATGGTTTTTTGCGTTCCCAGTCGCCGCCGGTGCGGGCTTGCAGAAGCTGCATGTCGGGCAGGGAGGATAGGGTAATAATGCGCGCGTTTTTCGGCAGGTTTTGGGTGACTTTTTCGAGGGCGGGTTCGACATCCGGGCCGATCCAAAACAATACCTCAGCGTTTTCAGCCGCCTGGCGTTCGGAGGGTTTGAGCGCGTAGGTATGCGGTGAGCTGCCGGGTGGAATCAGGCGGGTGGGTTCGCCTACGCCTTGCATGACGCTGGCGACAAGGTCGTTAATCGGTTTGATGCTGGTGACAACATTGGGCGCGGCGGCGAGTGTTGTGCTGAATAAGACAGCTAGCAGGGTGATGATGGGGCGGGCTGAACGTTGCATGGGAACTCCTGAGTTGTGCGAGAATGTGGTTACTTTATAACAAAACAGAACACGGTGGAGCAGGGCATGGATAATTCTTTTCTGATTCAGGCCGATGCGGTGAGCGTGACGCGCGGCGAGAATCGTTTGCTGGATAAGGTGAGTTTGGCGGTGCGCCCAAGGCAGATTGTCACGCTTGTCGGGCCGAATGGTGCGGGTAAGACGACTTTGGTGCGTGTACTGCTGGGCTTGATGGCGGCAGATGCGGGAAAGGTTGAGCGGCGTGATGATTTGGTGATTGGTTATGTGCCGCAGCGTTTTGCTGTGCCGCCGAGTTTGCCGATGGATGTGGATGCGTTTTTGCGCCTTGCTGGAGCGAGTTCTATGGCACAGCGGCGAGCCGTGTTGGCTGAGATGGGGGTTGAGGATTTACAGCAACGCCCACTGCGCGCCTTGTCGGGTGGTGAGTTGCAGCGGGTGTTGCTGGCGCGGGCTTTGCTGCGCATCCCGCAGTTATTGGTGCTGGATGAACCGGCGCAGGGTTTGGATGTGCATGGGCAGCAGGAGTTATACAGCTTGATTGCGCGTTTGCGCGATTCCACGGGCTGCGGGGTGTTGATGATTTCGCATGATTTGCATTTGGTGATGGCGGCGACGGATGAGGTGGTGTGTCTGGAGCGGCATGTGTGCTGCGTGGGTACGCCGGAAGCAATTAGCCGACATCCTGAATATTTGCGACTTTTCGGCGCGGATTTGAGCGGTTTTGCGGTGTATCAGCATCATCATGACCATGTACATGATTTGCACGGCAATGTGGTGGCGGCCTCGACCTGTGCAGAGGGTTGCAAGCATGATTGAGAGTATTTTGAACCTGCCGGATTTTTTGTGGCGTGCCTTGCTCGGTGGTTTGGGGGTGGCGCTGCTTGCCGGGCCTTTGGGTTGTTTTGTGGTGTGGCGGCGCATGGCCTATTTCGGCGAGACCCTGACGCATTCAGCCTTTCTTGGTGTGGGGCTTGGTTTGCTGCTGCATGTTGAGCCGATCATCGGTGTGGCGGCCATGGGGGCAGTTATTGCGCTGATTTTGGCGCGTCGCCATCCGGCAGAGGGCTTGGCTGAGGATACGTTGTTGGGCTTGTTGGCTCATGCCAGCCTGGCGCTGGGGCTGGTGTTGCTGGCCTTTATGGAAGATGTGCGTGTCGATCTGTTTGGCTATTTATTCGGCGATATTCTGGCCTTGAGTGCGCAGGATTTGTGGTGGATATTGCTGTTTGATGTACTCGGCTTGGCGGTGTTGGCGCGGATGTGGCAGGGCTTGTTGGCCTTGACGGTGCACGAGGAATTGGCAGCGGTGGAAGGCCGCAATGTCATGCTGCTGCGGCTGGGCTTTATGCTGGTGCTGGCGGTGTTTGTGGCGATTTCGATGAAACTGGTGGGGATTTTGCTCACCGTGTCAATGCTGATTATTCCGGCGGCGGCAGCGCGGCGCTTGGCGCGTACACCGCTGCAAATGGCGTTGGGGGCGGCGGGAGTAGGCGCGGCGGCAAGCGCGTTGGGGCTGGCAGCGTCGATGCAGTGGGATACACCTGCCGGGCCCTCAATGGTCGTCGCAGCGGCGGGTTTGTTTTTAGCGTTGATGGTTTTTCCGCGTCGCGGTTAGTACCAGTCAATCACATGCTCTTCAAAATTGTCCGCGTGGACATCGCGGGCAGAAACACAGCGCCCGGCGACGGAATGCCCGTGCTTTCGGGTCGATTCGCTATCGCCGGTAACTAGCGGATGCCAATCAGGCAGAGGGTGGTTTTGTTCGCGCAGGCGGTAAGCGCAAGTTGCTGGAAGCCAGGCAAAGGCGGCCACATCTTCAAGGCGCAGTACCACGCAGTCGGGAACACGTTGTTTGCGCTGCGTATAATCTGAACAGCGTGCCGTGGCGCAGTCGAGCAGCTCACAGGCTACGGCAGTGGTGTAGACCGTGCCGTCGTCTTCATCTTCGAGCTTGTGCAGGCAGCATTTGCCGCAGCCATCACACAGGCTTTCCCATTGGCTGGGGCTGAGTTCGTTGAGCGGGGTGTGGTTCCACCATGGTGGGATCATGGGCGAGGCTCCAAAAAATTAGCCACAGAG
>DYLI01000165.1 GCA_020722165.1 Halothiobacillus neapolitanus
TCTCATGAGAATTATTGTACTCACAAAAAATAAGGTTGTCAATTCATTGTATTGGTCCAATACATTCGTTCGATCTAAACGGCTGATCTGTCAGAGATCAGGGAGAAAAAACTGGATGGCATTAAATTTTCATAATGCGAAATGGTCAATCACCCAAATCTGCCTCATTCACCCTTTTGCGCTAGTCGAGCGTAAATTGCCCTGTAGGCCAGGAGGGTCAGGAACAAGCTCAGAATCAACATGGTTTTATTGCCAGAAAACATGACAGCGGCAGTAGTGTCACCGGTCGGCATAAAAAAGCCACTCAGGGTCGTCATATAGAAGCCACCTTGAGGGTGTCAAACGGACATCATTTGGGTTTGCATTTTGCCTTTATTTGGCGTTGTTTGGTTGCGTAGTTATCTTGGTTTTTGTTGGCATCTGTCTTGGTTCGCGGTAAGATTTTCCGTCCAGCACCAGGCAATAAGCGTTGTGTCGCAGCCGGTCCAGGGTGGCTGAGGCCAGCAAAGGATTAGCCGGGAAGGCCTGATCCCACTCCGAAAAATCTAGATTACTGGTCACGATGGTGGTCGCTCGCTCATAGCGTTCAGAGATGAGTTCGTGCAAATCCTCGTCGGCTGGTGAGCGCAGTGGCTTGAGCCCAAAATCATCAATGATGAGCAGTGCAATGCGACTCAGCGCCTGCAACTTGCGTCCATAGGCGTTAATGGCGCGGGCCGCATGCAAGGACTGCGTCAGGGCCGAGCAGCTGGTGAACAGCACATCCACGCCTTGGCGCACAGCACAGTGTCCCAAGGCTTGGGCCAGGTGACTTTTGCCTGTGCCACTGGGCCCTACGATCAATACTGGGGAGCATTCGCGCAGATAGCGCCCGGTGGCCAAGTCATGCACCAACGCCCGGTTGAGTTGGGGCAGGCGCTGGAAATCGAATTGCTCCAGCGTTTTGCTGGATCGGAACTGGGCACGTCGGATGCGGGTGCTGAATTTGTTGTGCTCGCGTCGGGCGACCTCATCGCCCATCAGGATGGCCAAGAATTCGGTGTAGGCGAGCTTGGACTCAATGGCTTGGCGGTTTCTGGCATCCAGGGAGTCCAAGATGCCCGACAGACGCAGCTGTTTGAGGTGGGGTTCGAGCTCGGGAATTGGGGTCATGGGGGAATATCTCCTTGGGGGTTAATGCAGCAAGTCTTGTTGCGGGTTGAGGGAATCGGTGGTGAACAAACTACTGGCATCGCGCACAAAGCGGGCGTTGGTATAGGCCGGCGCCATGGATTGCTCTGGCAGAGCAAGGCGATCAGAGTTGGTGCTCAGGATGGTCTTGACGGTGCGGTAATACGGACTGTCATGGGCCATGGCCCGGCGGCACGCCAGCTCCAAGCGCTGGGCGCCATAGGTCTTTGCCAGGCCAATGACACCCTGTGCTGCACGCAGGCGCTCCAAAATCCGGTCGCCCAGAAGCCAGTCAATGACTTGGCGGCAGTACGGCCCGATTTGGTCGGCCTGGGTGTTGAGCCATTGGCGGTCATGGGCGAAGAACAGTTGCGCCTTGGGCGGCAAATGATCTGCTGTGGTGATGCGCTGGCCCCTGCGCTGACCGCGCGGATGCGTGGCCACCAGCTGGTAGTCCTCATACAAGGCCACACAACCGTCGTTGGAGCGCAGCCACAGCACCTTGCCCACCAGCGCGAAAGGGGCCGAGTAAAGCATGTCGGCAAACTTGACGTGGCAGTCGCGGTGCACCGTCACGCTTTGCCATACACCCAGGTCCGGAGCCTGGGGCGGTAAAGGTTTTAAGAAGGAACGCTCCAGCGCAAACAAATCCATGGGCTGCTCTCGGGTGGTGCCATGAATGCGTTGTCCGGCCTCCTGCAGCACCCAAACCTGAACCTGCGCATTGAGGTCAGCCAGATCGCGGAACTCGCGGGTCGGCAGAAAGTTGCGCTTGACGTATTTGACGCCCGACTCAACGATGCCTTTCTTTTGCGGATCGTGGGGCGGGCAGGGGTCGATCTTGAAGTCATAGCCTTCAGCACACTCGGCATAGGAGCGCTGCACCTGAGGATCGAAGCGGCAGGCTTTGATGATGGCGCACTTGGCGTTGTCGATGATCACACGCTGGGGCACGCCGGCAAACCACTCAAAGGCCCGGCGGTGACAGCCCAACCAGGTGGCCACCGTTTGGTCCCAGACGAATTCCACATACTGATGCCGGCTGTGGCACAGGGTCATGACAAAGGCCCAGGTGCGCTTGCTCTGCCCATCAGGGTGGGTCAGAAATGGGCCTGCACCGAAATCAACCTGGGCGGCTTCACCGGGCAAGAAGTCCAGCCGCACCGTGACATTTTGCTCGGGCTGGGCTTGCAAGATGTCGCGGATGATGCGCTTGACCGAGGAGTAACTACCCTGAAACTGGTGCTCGCGCACTAATGCGGCGTGGATGGTCGCGCCCTGCACGCCGGCGCTCAGCCAGCGTTCAATAACGACCCGCCAGGGGTCGGCCTTGGAGATGGTGCTGAGTGCACGCTTGGATTGCGGCTTGTTGCTGTGCAAAGCTTGGGCGATAGCCGCTTCATCGGGAGCTGCCTGATTGGGGTCAAGCCAGCCCTGGGCGCTGGCGAGTCCACGAAAGGTGCCCAGCTTGGTTCGCCCCATCAAACCCTGGCGTGCAATCTCACGCACGGTATCACCGGCGCGCAGTCGAACAAGAATTTGTCGGTATTGGTACATCACTATCTTTCTGCGGCCCATCAATTGCTCCTGATCAAAAAGATCTCAGAGTAATGACGGCTACCCGCGTTGGTTAGTGATGTCCGTTTGCCCTCGGCTGGCTTCTATATGCCGACCTTGAATTGGCCCCTATATGGTGACCCTGGAATGGCTTCTATATGCCGACCGGTGACA
>DYLI01000018.1:0-8552 GCA_020722165.1 Halothiobacillus neapolitanus
TGAACTTTTTAGGTGCCAAGGGGTTGTTTTTGTTGGCATCCGGTGCGGCTACAGGGCGAATTTCCAGAGTGAGCTGGTTGCCGACTTGGTAGGCCAGGTTTTCAAAGGCCGCGTTGTTTTCAACGATGATGCGTGAGCCTTGGCCTTTGTTTTCGACGGTGACCATTTGCGCCGGGGTGGCGAAGTCGGAGACATCGTATTTTTCTTCTTTAAGTCGCGTGTTGGGGAAGTCAGCGATCAGGCGCTTGCCTTCGGTCTTTATGGTCATCGGCGCATTGGCCGTGGGCATATTGACGAGGATGCGGCCTTCGCCTTTGACTCCCTGACGGAAATCGACTTGGGGGGCGGCTGCGATGGACTGCGTTTTGGGAGCGGCGCTGGCAACTGGGGCAGCACTTTGTTCGGTCACTTCGCTAGAAAGGGTTTGGGCGTTAGCGGTGCCGGTGTTGTTAATGGCGAGAATGACTTCGTTACCTGCAACACTGATGTTGTATGGCGTGCTGCGGTCAAGGCTAATGATGGCACGAGCGCGCCCCTGGGCTTCGGCAAAGCGCAGATCGCGTACATTGCCAATATCAATGGTGCGTAGCTTGTTGGCAGTGTCAAAGCGGGTGTCGGGGAAGTCCAGCGCAATGCGCGCCGGTTCGTCGATCATGAAGTTGGAGGGCGCGACCTGCATGGGTTCGGCCATGGTAAAACGAATTTGTGTGGAGCCGTCAGGAAGTTGATTAAAGTTGATGTCTTTAATTTCATTAGCCGCCCAAGCTGAGGAGACACCGAGCCCCAAGCCGATTCCTAGGGCGAGTGCGATAGCTTGTGTCAGGCGGTTTTTTTTCGTTTGTGGCTGCATCATGGTTTTTTACCCTGGGTTCCTGAGTCTTTCATGGTGATGGTGGCGGGTTGTTCCATCCAACCGCCATTGCCGTCGGGGAGGATTTCGATCAAATCAATTTTGGTTTCTTGAATGCTGGTGATTTTGCCGAAGTTTTGTCCAAGATAGTTGCCAACAACGACGGTGTGGATGGTGCCGTCGGGGGCGCTTACCAAAGCTTCTGGGCGGTTATTGCGCTGAATAATGCCCATCATGCCCATGCCGTCCAAGGGGAAGGCTTCGAGAGGTTCCTTGCTGCGATTGCTATCCGGACGTATGCCATTATCGACTTTTTCTTCGACATATTCCGGTACGGAGAATGGGTCGCGCGCATCAAAAGCACTGTAGCTAAACGGTACATATGGCTTGAGTTGGGGAATGGGTGGTATGGGCTTGCCCGGCTTTTTCAGGGTTTCAGCTACAAAAGCCGCTAGGTCATCCTCATTTTGGCTACATCCACTCAGCGCGGGTAACGTGAGTGCGGCGAGCGCAAAAAATAAGGTTCGAGTGGTGTTTGTCATCCTTGTTGCTCCTTATTTTTTTGCGCTGCCGGCTGGCGTTGCGGGAGCACGTTGCTTGATTTCTTCTTCATCCAAGTAGCGATAGGTCTTGGCGGTGATTTTGAAATCAAGCTGTTTGTCCTTGGCAAAGTCCGGCGTGGGTGTGATGGTTGCAAAGTTGTGCAACGTGATGATTCTCGGTAGAGCAGAAGCATCACTGACAAATTTGGCGAGTTGGTGGTACGTGCCTTGGAAGCGAAGTACGTAAGGAGCTTCGGCGTAATAGTCGAAAGGTACTTCTGGCATGGCTTGGATTTGAATATTTTTCAAACCATCGGCCAGCGAGGTTTGGGCAACATCGACAATGAGGTTCTCAATCTCTTTTTTGCTTGGAAGTTGGCGCAAAAGGGTGTTGAAAACCTGCTCCATTTCGACGAGTTGAACCTTGTAAGCATCAAGGTTTGCAGCGAGTTGTTGTTTTTCAACGATTTTATTTTTTAGGTCAGGTTCTTTGCTTTGTTCGGTCTCGAGTTGGGCTTGCAGGTGCTGGGCATCGAAGTAATACGCTGCACCAAGTACGGCAGACACGATGAGAGTTAGTAAGGTGATGCGTACACTAAACGGTGCGCTGCCGAGATTGTTCGGATCGTCTACGGATTGAAAGTCTTTGATAAGGTTCATGGCTTGCTTTGCTCCGAACGGCTTTCGGCTTCAATGTTGGTGACTGGCGGGATGATTGTGGCTTTGACGGAAAAAGCATACTTACCATCGAAACCGCCTTTGTTCTGCGCTTGCTTACCTCCAGCTTTGGTGTCATTGGCCAAGATGCCTTGACCAATGATTTCAGCATCTGTAAAGAGCCCGCTCTTATTAATGTTGCGCAAATATTCGGCAACCCGAGCTGTTGTGTCGCTGAAACCATCAATTTGCACGGCCGTAGTTGTATCGCCCATGGAAACTTTGGTGAGGACGATGCCTTCCGGAGTGGTTCGGGCAAGTTCATCAAAAAGCCTGACAATCAGGCTGCGCGTGGACTGGAGTTTTTCAATCGCACCCATGCGAGCAACAAGGTCGTCACGCTTCTTTTTAAGCGCCTTGATTTCTTCGATCTTTTTATCAAGTTCGACGATAGTTTTTTCAAGATAAGTATTACGTTCAATTTGATGATCGATTTGCCCTTGTAGGGTGACATGGACAAGCAAAGCGATGCTTGCCGCACCAATTAACGCAATTCCCGCTTGGGTGACAAAATCTTTTTGGCGTTTTTTGCGTAAGGCTTCGCGCCAGGGTAGTAGGTTAATGCGTGGCATTAGTCAAAGCTCCTTAGTGCGAGACCACAGGCGATGAGCATGGCGGGTGCGTCTTGATTGAGTATCCGGCTTCCGGCGGCTCCAGAGGCTTGTGCAGAGCGCGTCATGCCTACAAAGGGGTTGGCAATTTGCGCCTCAACACCGGTGCTTGTTGCGATGCGTTCACTCAGGTCGGGCAGGCCTGCGACACCGCCGCCCAGGAGGATGCGCGTAAGGGGGATGCTAGGGTGGGCGGCATAGAAAAATTGCAAGAATCGCCCAACTTGCTGGGCAACCAGTTCAACAAAAGGCTGGAGAACTTCGGCCTCGTAGCTTTCAGGTAGGCCGCCTTGGCGTTTGGCACGACCTGCTTCTGCGTAGCTTAGCTGGTAGCGACGCATGATTTCGTCGGTGTGTTGGCGTCCCCCAAACGGGTGGTCGCGGGTATAGATCATGTTGCCTTGATGGAAGACGTTAACCGAGGTGTTGTTGGCGCCAATATCGATTAGCACCACGCCGCTATCCGCGTGCATTTTTTCAAGCTTGGGTGCGAAAAGTTGATGATAGACGTTTTCGAGTGCGAAGGGCTCAATGTCGACAATTTCAACATTCAAGCCACCCATATCCGTAGCATTTTGTCGCGCTTCGACTTTTTCAGTGCGTGCAGCGGCAATAAGAATGTCAATATTGTCGGCGTTTCCGGTGGTGGAACCGAGAATGTCATAATCCAAGCTGACATCATTCATCGAATGAGGTACATATTGTTCGGCTTCAATACGTATCTGCATATCCAGTTCAGCTTCGTTAAGATCGGCGGGCAGGCTGACCATGCGTGAAATGCTGACGCTGCCAGGGATGGCAATGCAGGCGTGTTTGGCGCGTGTGCCAGATTCTTTGACTGCCTTGCGGATCGCAGCAGCAACGGTTTCAGGGTCAATGATCTCTTTGTCCTGAACAGCTCCCTCGGGCAGTGGCTCAATGGCAATGGCTTCTATGCGGTAGCCGTTGGCTGTTTGACTGAGTTCAAGCAGTTTTACGGATGATGAGCTGATGTCCAGCCCTAGCAGCGGCGCTTTATGGGTTCGTCGAAACACGAGTTGTTTTCCTCTCTTGGAGTCTTTTGCGGTATCGTGGTGCGCAGTGATGCTTTTAGCAAGCTGCGGATTGGTTCAACGTCAAGCAGCTCACCTGCTAGGCAGTGCCGATGTACCCACCCCTATAGTTTAACTTCACCAGCCAATATGTCATTTCTAACATTCATTTTTAAGTTTGTCTCCTATCTTGTTGTTTTAATGGTACTGATTGCTTTGTCGGCGTGGGGTGTGGCTCGCTATGTTTATAGCGAAGAGTTGCCGGATGTCAATTCCTTACGCGATACACAATATCAGGTGCCGATGCGGGTTCATGACCGTTCGGGCGGTTTGATAGCGGAGTTTGGGGAGAAGCGGCGTATTCCAGTGACGATTGATCAGGTTCCAACGCTTGTGAAAAACGCTTTTCTTGCTGCCGAGGATGATCGCTTTTATCAGCATCCTGGCGTGGATTGGCAAGGTTTGTTCCGTGCCGCATGGGAGTTGCTACGTACCGGTCACAAAGGGCAGGGCGGTAGTACGATTACCATGCAGGTGGCGCGAAATTTCTTTTTGAATAGTGAAAAAACCTATAGTCGAAAATTTAATGAGATTTTGCTGGCGATCAAAATTGAGCGTGAGTTAAGCAAGGATCAGATTCTTGAGTTGTACCTGAATAAAATTTATTTGGGCAATCGTGCCTATGGCGTGGCGGCGGCGGCTTCGATTTATTACAACAAAACCATGGATCAGTTATCCCCCGCCGAGGCGGCGATGTTGGCGGGCTTGCCGAAGGCACCTTCCAAATACAACCCGATTATCAATCCAACTCGCGCAAAAATTCGCCGCGATTATGTGCTTGGGCGTATGTTTGACTTGGGTCAGTTGCCCCACGCGCAGTTGGAAATGGCCTTGGCTGAGCCTGTTGGAAGCGCGCTTTACTTAAGTGCCACGGTGGAGCTGCATGCGCCATATGTGGCTGAGATGGCGCGGGCGCGTATGGTGCAGGAATACGGTGAGGCGGCTTACGAAAAGGGTTTGCGGGTTTATACCAGCATTGATCCGCATTTACAACGTGCTGCGGTGCAGTCTTTGCAGGAAGCTTTGCTTGATTATGAGCGGCGTTACCGTTGGCGTGGCGCGGAGTCGTACGCAGAGATTGCGGCGGGTGATGTTGCCGCTGCGACGACGTTGGCACAGTCGCAACGTGTGATTGAAGGACTCGCGGCGGCGGTAGTACTTGAGGCCAGCCCGCAAAAGGTCAAGGTGGTGGATGCTTTGGGTGTGACGCATGAGTTGGGTCCAGCGTCGTTAAGTTGGATGAGGGCGAGTCTAGGCAAGAATAATGACTTTATGGTCAAGTCCTTGCGCTCTGGGGATGTAATACGCCTTCGCGCTGATCGAGACAGTGTAGCCAAGGATGTTGTAGTGACGCTGGCGCAAATTCCTGATATTTCAGGCGCTTTTGTTGCGTTTGATCCGCAAACAGGCGGGATGTTGGCGTTGAGTGGCGGCTTCGATTTTGCTTTGAGTAAATTTAATCGGGCGTTTCAGGCGCAGCGGCAGCCGGGTTCATCCTTTAAGCCGTTTTTGTATTCGGCGGCGCTGGAGAATGGGTTTACCTTGGCGAGCGTGATTAGTGACGCGCCTTTGGTTTTTACCGGACAAGGTGGCAATAACGCGGACTGGAAGCCTGAAAACTACGGTGGTAGTTCGTATGGGCCGACGCGTTTGCACGAGGCCTTGGTGCGTTCGCAAAATCTGGTGTCGGTGCGTTTAATTGATGCGATGACTCCAAAGGTTGCCTTGGATCACGCTAAGTTGTTCGGTTTGCCCACAGAACAATGGAGTCCAACCTTGTCGTTGGCTTTGGGAAGCTATGCCTTGACCCCGTATGAGTTGGCTTCGGGGTACATGGTATTTGCCAATGGCGGTTATCGCGTTGCGCCTTATTTTATTCAGCGGGTCGAGGATGTGAATGGTGTGGTGCTGTTTGAGCAGCCTGCACCCAAATTATGTGATACCTGTGCGCCGGACGAGGCGAATGTCGCGCCACGGGTGGTGGCAGAAGAAAATATCTGGCTGACCAATTTGATGCTGCGCGACGTAGCGCACCGGGGCACGGGCGCGGCAGCGGGGCGTGCGCTGAAGCGTCCAGACATTGCGGGTAAGACGGGTACGACCAACGATCAGCGTGATGCGTGGTTCTGTGGTTATGGTCCGGGCGTGGTGGCGACGGCGTGGGTGGGGTACGACGATTACCATTCCATGGGACGCAAGGAAACCGGAGGTTCGGCGGCCTTGCCGATGTGGATTGATTTTATGCGCGTGGCTCTGGCTGATGTGCCGGTGCAAGAAAATAAACCACCCAAGGGAGTGGTCACGGCCAGTATTGACCCGGCCAGTGGTCAGGTTCTCGCAAATGGCTCGCCCGGCTCAATCAAGGAGTTTTTTGATGGGCGACATGCTTTGTACACCACGGCGGTGATGTCGGATATGTTGCCGCCTGCAGATTTGTCCGAGAGCCTTGGCGATGCGCAGGTGACGGAAGAGTTGTTTTAACAGGAGGCATAACGATGTTAAGCGTGACAATTACGGGCAGTAGCGGGCGCATGGGACGTGCGTTGATCGAAACCTTGGCGGCATCAAGCAAAGCGCGTTTACATGCGGCGGTGGATCGTGGCGGCAGTGCCTTGCTCGGTTTGGATGCGGGCGAGTTTGCCGGAGTGGGCGCGCTCGATGTGCATATTCGTGATGATTTGGCCTTGGTTTTGCCAGGTACAGATGCAGTTATCGACTTCACCCGTCCGGAGGCGACGCTGCATTATTTGCCGCTGTGTGTTGCAGCGGGCGTGCCAATGGTGATTGGTACGACGGGCTTTGGTGCGGAGCAGCGTGCCTTGATTGAAGTTGCAGCGCAACGCATCCCCATTGTGCTGGCGGCGAATTTCAGCGTAGGGGTGAATTTGTGTCTCAAACTGCTGGATACGGCGGCGCGCGTGCTGGATGAAGGCTTTGATATCGAAATTATCGAAGCGCATCATCGTCACAAGGTGGATGCGCCATCTGGAACCGCGCTGGCACTTGGGCAGGCGGTGGCCAATGCACTGGGGCGTGATTTGAGTGAGTGTGCCGTGTATGGGCGCGAGGGCATCACGGGTGAGCGCGATCCTAAAACGATAGGTTTTTCCACGGTGCGTGGTGGCGATATTGTTGGTGACCATACGGTGCTGTTTGCCGACATTGGTGAGCGCATTGAGATTACGCACAAGGCTTCCAGTCGTGCGACGTTTGCGCGCGGGGCTGTCCACGCGGCGCACTGGGTCAAGGGGCGCGCGCCTGGCCTGTATGACATGCAGGGTGTTCTGGGGCTGCGTTAGTCCGAAACAATTTTCTCCCGGAGCTTTACATGAAGCCGCTTGATGAAGCCGAAAAATGGCTGGAGCTCCACGGATCGGCGCTGTACAGCTATGCCTTGTTGCAAACGCGCGACGAACACCAAGCGGAAGATTTGCTGCAAGAAACCCTGGTCGCAGCGCTGCAAGCACGCGAAAAGTTTAGCGGTACATCCAGCACGCGCACATGGCTGATTGGTATCCTCAAACACAAGATTATTGACCTTTTTCGTCTGCACGCACGCGAATTTTCTTTTGATGAGCCACCTTTGGACGCTGAGGGGGCGGAATCGGCGGATGAGGAATTTTTCGATCATACCGAACACTGGAAAGACGCCTTGACCGATTGGAAAACGCCCGAGCGCGAGCTGGATCGGGATAGCTTCCTGCGCTTTTTGCAGTTCTGTCTGGAGCATCTTCCCCCAAAGGCGGCGCGCTTATTTCTCTTGCGCGAATTAATGGAAGAAACCACAGAAATAATTTGTAAGGAATTAGCGATTACTCCGACTAATCTATGGACGATGCTGCATCGGGCTCGCTTGAGACTGAGGCAGTGTCTCGACAAAAACTGGATCGGTCAGACGGCAAAGAGGCAGGCATCATGTTGACGTGTAAATCAGCAAGCCACTTGATTTCCGAAGGGGAGGAACGGCGCTTGGGGCGGCGGGAACGCTTGGCTTTGGCCTGGCATTTATTGCTGTGTTCAGCGTGCAGACGCTTTGCACGGCACATGACGTGGATGCGTCGTGGCATGAATGCGCTGCATAACCACTTCGAGCATGGCGATGTTGCACCCGATGCTTTGCCGCCTGAAAAACGTGAGCGCATTCGACGTGCCGTGCAACGGCATTTCGAACGCGATCAATAACCACCAGTTTTGTCGTGAAGTTCGTTCTAACCGCCCGCTTGGGCATCTTTGATCATTTTTAGGAGATTCGTGATGAACGTACATAACAAAACTGCTTTGACTTTGGCTCTGACTGGCGCGTTGGGCGCAGCCTTGACCATGGGTGCAGCGAACGCTGCTGAAAACCTGTTCGCCAGCCAAACCCTGAGCTCTGGATATATGGTTGCTGCGGCTGAGATGGGCGCGGATGGCAAGGCCAAAGAAGGCAAATGTGGTGAAGGCAAGTGCGGAGCCAACAAGGCCAAAGAAGCCACTTGCGGTGCTGACAAAGCCAAAGAAGGCAAGTGTGGTGCTGACAAAGCCAAAGAAGGCACTTGCGGTGCTGACAAGGCCAAAGAAGGCAAGTGCGGCGAAGGTAAGTGCGGCGCTAACAAAAAGTAAGGGATGGAGAGTCCAACCATGTCCAAGCCAGGCTTGCATGGCGTCGGGCTCGGCTTGAGGCGGGATCTTGTGCCCGACCTCAGGCGAGGTATTCCCGATGCAATCGATTTCTTTGAGCTTGCTCCGGAAAACTGGATGG
>DYLI01000018.1:8652-11651 GCA_020722165.1 Halothiobacillus neapolitanus
GATATTCTCGAACGCCGTATTGCGGTTGAAAATACCTCGTTTTATGTCAAAGCCCCGATGTCTTCCATGAGCGAGCCGGAGTTCATCCGCGCTGTACTTGATGAAGCACAATGTGATTTGCACTTGGACGTGAATAACGTCTATGTCAATAGCGTCAATTTTGGCTTTGACCCTTATACATTCATTAGCAACATGCCTGCCGAGCGTGTTGTCTACATGCACATGGCCGGCCACGAGCGCGAGGCCGTCGATCTGGCGATCGACACCCATGGCGCAGACGTCGCTGATTCGGTGTGGGAATTGCTGGATCATGCCTATGCCCATGTGGGAGTGCATCCAACCCTGTTGGAGCGCGATTTCAATATTCCTCCACTGGCCGAATTAATGCCGGAGATTGAGCGCATTCATCAGGCGCAGCAGCGTTGGAAGGAGTCGCAACATGCCGCATGAAACCACCAGTCTGGCGGAGTTTCAGGCCGCCTTTGCGGCGCGCATCCGCCATCCGGGATTGGCCAAGCGCCCAGCCGGTGTCAATGCTCGACGTATGCGGGTTTATGAAAAGCTGCTGTTTAACAACGTCGAAGGCTTTTTGCTCGCCTGCTACCCGGTTAGTCGTGCCGTTCTGCGCCAGCGCAGATGGGGCAAGCTGGTGCGCGGTTTTTTTTACGAATACCGCAGTCACTCACCTTTATTCCGCGATATTCCCAAAGCTTTCCTGGATTGGTTGAGCGCAAGCGCCCAAGATTTGGACGCTGATTTTCCTTTCCTGCTTGAGCTTATGCACTATGAGTGGCTTGAGCTGGCGGTTTCCATCGATCCCGCCATTCTCGATATGTCCTCCGTGGAGCTGCAAGGCGATCTTTGGCAGGGCGAGCCGGTGCTCAATCCCACGGCCCAGCTTGGTTGTTACCGTTATCCGCTGCATCGCATCTCGCCGCAGTTCAAGCCGAAGTCGTCAGACGTTGGGCTTTTCTGTTATCTGCTGTACCGGGATGAAGGGCATGTTGTACGTTTTGTGCAAATAACCCCGTTCACCGCCGCGTTGATTGAGTCGTTGCAATCTGCTCGTGTCACCGGGCATGCGCTTGTGCAGGGGCTGCTCAATCAAATACCTGATGCCCATGCGCGTAATGAATCTCTTCTGCTTGCAGGCCAAGCGGCTTTGGAGGATTTGCGCGGCAAAGGTGTTTTACTCGGAATACGGAGGAAAAAATAATGTCATCTCAATGCAACCATCCTGTTATCAATGCCATCTTCAACCAACTCAACTTGGTGGGTACTTGGGTTTCCATGCTGCCGCTGCGGCTCTTGCTGGCCTATGAATTTTTCGAGTCCGGCCTCGAAAAATTGAATGGTGAAAACTGGTTTCTGGACATTCAGGATAAATTCCCCTTTCCCTTTAGCCTGCTGCCGGTTGAGCTGAGTTGGCAATTGGCGACCTGGACTGAGCTGATTGCCCCGGTTCTTCTCGTGCTTGGCTTGGGCACGCGCTTTGCGAGCTTCTCCTTGGTGGTCGTTACTATTGTTGCTTGGGCCAGCGTACACGCAGGGCTTGGCTACAACGTCTGTGACAATGGCTTCAAGTTGCCGCTGATGTATCTCGTGCTGCTATTTCCGTTGTTGTTCACCGGAGCTGGGAAATTGAGTGTTGATGACTGGATTGCGCGCCGCTAGCCAAGCCTATGCTCAATGTTTCGCACTAAAAAAGGGGTTCATCAATCCTTCACATGGACGCTTGCGGGCACATCTGGTATAGTCCGCGAACTTAATTATCAACTTAACGGGATGGTGCGCAAAGCTGCGAATCGTCCCGTTTTTGTGTGTGCAGAGCCATGTTTGAAAAAATCCCTGCTTTACTCGCGCTTGAAGATGGCAGTTTGTTCCACGGTTACTCGGTAGGCGCGCAAGGCCTATCCGTTGGCGAAGTGGTCTTCAATACGGCCATGACGGGCTATCAGGAAATTCTCACCGACCCGTCCTACAGTCGCCAAATGGTGACTTTGACCTATCCACATATCGGTAATACCGGTGTCAACGTCGAGGATGAAGAAGACCCGCGCGTGCATGCGGCGGGTTTGATTGTGCGTGATGTGCCGCGCTTGCATAGCAACTGGCGCTCGACTGAGAGTTTGCCAACCTATTTGCAGCGTCATGGTGTGCTCGGTATCGCCGGTATCGACACCCGTAAGCTCACGCGCATCTTGCGTGAAAAAGGTGCGCTAAACGGCTGCTTGATGGCAGGTGAAGGTATTGATGAAGCCAAGGCATTGGCCGCAGCGCGTGCTTTCCCCGGCTTGAATGGCATGGACTTGGCCAAGGAAGTCACCACGGTTGAAACCTATATCTGGAATACGCCAAGTTGGAATGAGAAGACACTCAGCGCGGCTGCGCCCACCGAGGACTTGAAGTACCACGTCGTGGCTTACGATTACGGCATCAAGCGCAATATCCTGCGTATGCTGGTCGATCGCGGCTGTCGCGTGACCGTGGTTCCGGCGCAAACGCCCGCCAGCGACGTGTTGGCGATGCAGCCGGATGGCGTGTTTTTATCCAATGGCCCTGGCGACCCGGCGGCCTGTGATTACGCGATTCAAGCCACGCGCGAATTGCTTGCGGCTGAGATTCCGTTGTATGGCATTTGCCTTGGGCATCAAATTCTTGGCTTGGCCTGCGGTGCGCGTACCTTGAAAATGAAGTTTGGTCATCATGGTGCGAACCATCCGGTACAGGATTTAAGCAGCGGCAAGGTGATGATTTCCAGCCAAAATCATGGTTTTGCGGTGGATGAAACCAGCTTGCCCGCAAATGTGCTGGCGACGCATAAGTCCTTATTTGATGGCTCGTTGCAGGGCATTCGTTTAACCGATAAGCCTGCATATAGTTTTCAGGGGCATCCCGAAGCCAGCCCTGGGCCGCATGATGTCGCCCCCGTGTTCACGCCGTTTATTGAAGGGATGCGCCTCGCCAAAGAGCAGCGCGAACACCGTTAATTTTTTGCC
>DYLI01000018.1:11751-17073 GCA_020722165.1 Halothiobacillus neapolitanus
AGCACTCTGTGTCCTCTGTGGCTAAAGATAAAAAAGTAAGCCGCCATGCCAAAACGTACAGATATTCAAAGCATCCTCATTATTGGCGCAGGCCCGATCATCATCGGCCAGGCCTGCGAGTTCGATTACTCTGGAGCGCAAGCCTGTAAAGCGCTGCGTGAGGAGGGTTATCGCGTCATTTTGGTGAACTCCAATCCGGCGACGATCATGACCGACCCGGAAATGGCGGATGCAACCTATATCGAGCCGATTGACTGGCAAACCGTGGCCAAAATCATCGAAAAAGAGCGCCCCGATGCGGTGTTGCCGACCATGGGCGGGCAGACGGCGTTGAATTGCGCGCTTGATCTGGATCGTGAAGGCATCCTGAGCAAGTTTGGGGTGGAACTGATCGGCGCGAGCGCCGATGCGATTGATATGGCGGAGGATCGTGAGCGCTTCCGTGAAGCCATGACTGAAATCGGCTTGAGCACGCCCAAGTCGTTCATCGTGCACAGCTTGGAAGAAGCGCTGCAAATCCAGCCGCAGATTGGCTACCCGGTCATCATTCGCCCATCTTTCACCATGGGCGGCACCGGTGGCGGTATCGCCTACAACCGCGAAGAGTATGAAGAAATCGTGCGTCGTGGTCTGGATTTGTCGCCCACGCGCGAGCTGTTGGTTGAAGAATCCGTGCTCGGTTGGAAAGAGTACGAGATGGAAGTGGTGCGCGATAAAGCCGACAACGCGATTATTGTCTGCTCCATCGAAAACTTTGACCCGATGGGTGTGCATACCGGCGATTCGATTACCGTCGCCCCGGCGCAAACGCTGACCGATAAGGAATACCAGATCATGCGCAACGCCTCATTGGCGGTGCTGCGTAAAATCGGTGTGGAAACCGGCGGCTCGAACGTGCAGTTTGCGATCAACCCGGCCGATGGCCACATGATTGTGATCGAGATGAACCCGCGTGTGTCGCGTTCTTCCGCGCTGGCCTCCAAGGCGACCGGCTTCCCGATTGCCAAAATCGCCGCCAAGCTGGCGGTGGGCTATACGCTGGACGAGCTGCGTAACGACATTACCGGCGGCGCGACCCCGGCCTCATTTGAGCCGTCGATTGATTACGTGGTCACCAAGGTGCCGCGTTTTACCTTTGAAAAATTCCCACGTGCCAATGATCGCCTGACCACGCAAATGAAGTCAGTCGGCGAAGTGATGGCCATGGGACGCACCTTCCAGGAGTCGCTGCAAAAAGCCTTGCGCGGTCTGGAAACTGGCATGGATGGTTTGAATGAAATTGTCGATAACACGCTGCCCGTCGATGAAATTCAATCCAAAATCGTGCAGGAAATGCGCATGCCGGGTGCGGATCGTATTTGGTATGTGGCCGATGCCTTCCGTCATGGTTTCAGCCGCGACGAGATTCATGAACACTCCAAGATTGACCCCTGGTTCCTGATTCAGCTCGAAGAGATCGTGCAGGCTGAAAACGCCATCAAAGGTCGTGATATCGAAAGCTTCAATGCGGACGAGTTGCGTGATCTGAAACGCATGGGCTTTTCTGACCGCCGTTTGGCGCGTCTGCTGGATGACACCGAAAAATGCGTGCGCTCGCATCGTCACGAGCTTGGCGTGCGCCCGGTGTACAAGCGTGTGGACACCTGCGCGGGTGAGTTCGCCACGCAAACGGCGTACATGTATTCGACCTATGAAGATGAATGCGAAGCGCGTCCGTCCGAGCGCGAGAAAATCATCGTGCTCGGCGGCGGGCCGAATCGTATCGGTCAGGGTATCGAGTTCGACTACTGCTGTGTCCACGCCGCGCAAGCCTGCCGGGATGATGGTTACGAGACCATTATGGTTAACTGCAATCCGGAAACCGTATCCACCGATTATGATTCCTCCGACCGCCTGTATTTCGAGCCTTTGACGCTGGAAGACGTGCTGGAAATTATTCATATTGAAAAGCCCAAGGGCGTGATCGTGCAGTACGGCGGGCAGACGCCGCTGAAACTCGCACGTGATTTGGAAAAAGCCGGTGCGCCGATTATCGGCACCACGCCGGACTCGATTGACCTTGCCGAAGACCGCGAGCGTTTCCAGAAATTGATTACCGAGCTTGGCCTGCGCCAGCCACCTAACCGCACGGCACGCTCTGCCGAGGAGGCCGTGCATTTGGCGGCGGATATTGGTTACCCGCTGGTGGTGCGTCCGTCCTATGTGTTGGGCGGCCGTGCGATGGAAATTGTGCATGGCGAGGACGATTTGCGTCGTTACATGCGCGAAGCGGTCAAGGTATCGAATGACTCGCCCGTATTGCTGGATCGTTTTCTGGATGATGCGATTGAGCTGGATGTGGATGCCATTTGCGACGGCCACGATGTGCTGATCGGCGGCATTATGGAGCATATCGAGCAAGCGGGGGTGCATTCGGGCGATTCGGCCTGTTCCTTGCCGCCTTACAGCGTATCGGCCGAGCTGCAAGACCGCTTGCGCGAGCAGATTGGCCAAATGGCGCGCGGGCTGAAAGTGATTGGCCTGATGAACACGCAGTTTGCGGTCAAGGGTGATGATATTTATGTGTTAGAGGTTAACCCACGTGCCTCGCGCACCGTGCCGTTTGTATCCAAGGCCACCGGGCGGCCTTTAGCCAAAATTGCCGCCTTGTGCATGGTGGGTAAATCATTGCAAGAACAAGGTGTTACTGAGGAAATTGTGCCGAATTTCTATTCGGTCAAGGAAGCCGTGTTTCCGTTTATCAAGTTTGCAGGCGTTGACCCGGTGCTTGGGCCGGAAATGAAATCCACCGGCGAAGTGATGGGTGTGGCTAAAACCTTCGGTGCCGCCTTTGCCAAAGCTCAGGCAGGCGCAGGCTCGCATCTCCCGACCGGAGGCCGCGCTTTTATCAGTGTGCGTAAAGAAGATCACGACAAGGCCGTATTGGTGGCGTTTGATTTGGTGCGGCATGGCTTTAATATCGTCGCTACGCGCGGCACGGCGGCCAGGCTGCAAGCGGCAGGCATTGCTTGCAATGTGGTCAACAAAGTGGTCGAAGGTCGCCCGCATATCGTTGATATGATTAAGAATGACGAGATTGATTTGATCGTGAATACCACCTCAGGGAATCGCCAGTCACTTTCCGATTCATCGGCCATTCGCCGCGAAGCCCTGCAGCGCAAGGTCACGTATTTCACGACCATTGCCGGAGCACGTGCGACCTGCCAGGCCTTGAGTTATTTGAGCGAACCGCTGGATGTGAACCGTCTGCAAGACCTACATGCCGCATTGAGTAAGGATTTGAGCGTATGAACCGTGTTCCGATGACCGCCGTGGGCGCTGCGCGCCTTGAAGCAGAGTTAAAGCAACTACGTAGCGTGGAGCGCCCGCGCATCATTCAGGCGATTGCCACGGCGCGTGAACTGGGCGATTTGAAAGAGAACGCCGAATATCACGCTGCACGAGATGAGCAAAGTTTCATCGAAGGGCGCATCAAGGAAATTGAAGGCAAGCTGTCCTTGGCGCAGATCATTGACGTGACCAAATTACCCAATACCGGCAAAGTCATTTTTGGCTGCACCGTGGTGGTATTGGAGGAAGAAAGCGGCAATGAGACCACCTATAAATTGGTGGGCGATGACGAGGCCGACGTTAAACAAAACATGATTTCGGTGCATTCACCCGTAGCGCGTGCGCTGATCGGCAAACACATTGGTGACACGATTATCTTCAAAGCACCCGTGGGCGAACGCACCTACGAAGTGCTTGAAGTGCATCATATTTGATTGATGTAGTCGCCGCGCACTCGCCGCTCCTACCTAGGACATTGCCATGCTAGACCCCAAACTTCTTCGTTCTGAACTGAATGCCGCCGCCGCTGGGCTTGCCCGTCGTGGCTTCGTGCTTGATGTGGCTACGTTTGATCGCCTTGAGAGCGAACGCAAGGATGCGCAGATCGAGTCCGAGCGCCTGCTGGCCGAGCGCAATAGCCGCTCCAAGGCCATCGGCCAGGCCAAGGCCAAGGGCGAGGATGTGCAGCCGCTGCTGGATGAGGTCGCAAGTCTTGGGGCACGTATGGATGCGGCTAAGGCGCGTTTCAACGCGGTCGCTGAACAGATGGACGCGCTGTTGCTCCAGTTGCCTAACATTCCCCATGCCAGCGTGCCAGATGGCGAGGATGAGGCGGGTAATGTCGAGGTTAAGCGCTGGGGTGACCCCACGCGCTTCGCGTTCGAGCCTAAAGATCATGTCGCCTTGGGTGAAGGCTTGGGTACGATGGATTTTGCCGCTGGCGCCAAGCTGACCGGTAGCCGATTTGTGGTTCTCAAGCGTGATTTGGCACGGATGCACCGCGCCTTGACGCAGTTTATGCTGGATATGCATACCCAGGAGCACGGCTACCAAGAGGTGTATGTGCCGTATCTGGTCAATGCGGACAGCTTGCGCGGCACCGGGCAGTTGCCCAAGTTTGAAGAAGATTTGTTCAAGTTGCAGGGCGACTCACCGTACTATCTGATTCCCACCGCCGAAGTGCCGGTAACCAACTTGGTGCGTGATGAAATTCTGGATTTGGCGGGCTTGCCGCTGAAAATGGTGGCGCATACGCCGTGCTTTCGTTCCGAAGCCGGCTCTGCCGGGCGCGATACACGCGGCATGATTCGTCAGCATCAATTCGAGAAAGTCGAACTGGTGCAGATTGTGCGTCCTGAAGATTCATTTGATGCGTTGGAAGAGCTGACCGCTCATGCTGAAGCCGTGCTGGAACGACTCGGTTTGCCATACCGCCGCATGGCCTTGTGTGCGGGCGATATGGGCTTTAGCGCCGCTAAAACCTACGATCTGGAAGTTTGGCTGCCCGCGCAGGACACCTATCGTGAAATCTCATCCTGCTCCAACTTTGAAGCCTTCCAGGCGCGCCGTTTGCAAGCGCGTTACCGCAATGCGGAGGGCAAGCCGGAGTTGGTGCATACCCTGAATGGCTCCGGTTTGGCGGTGGGACGTACTATGGTGGCGCTGTTGGAAAACTTCCAGGATGAGGGCGGGCGCATCGCCATTCCTGACGCATTGCGTAACTACATGGGTGGCCAGAGCCACTTGGGGAACTGAGCGTTTGTTGCCGTTCATGCTTCAGGCTGATTTTCCGCCTATGTCCGCTTTTTCTCCAACGCATGATCTTGAGGCCGACTTGCGCGCTATCCTGCACGATGCCTTGCAATTAGGGGATGAAGTGCAACATTTCAATGCGCAGACCGCCTTGCTTGGCAGTCTGCCGCAGCTTGATTCGATGGGGGTTTTGGCGGTTTTGACCGCGCTCGATCAACAGCTTGGCGTCACGATTCATGA